>CAIWUD010000631.1 GCA_903915775.1 uncultured Chloroflexota bacterium
CCCCTAGTTTGAAAGCCAGCGTGATGCACCCGCGGCGCGAGGCCCGGATGTGGCGCCTCCGCTGCGACCTCTGCCTGGAGCGCATGGAGCTGATCGACCTCGAAGGCGTCACCGGCAGCCATGAGCAGGGCGATACCGGGGCGACTATGGGCGCGAACCTCACGCGGCACATTCCAGCCAATACCGGGCTTGCCACGGTCACGGGTGGCGACCGTATCCCAACGCAAGCGCCGCTCACAGCGATGCGTGAAGTACGATTTCAGGATCGATGCGGTCAGGTGGAATGTCGCGGTCGGTGAAGGTTCCATAGTCAAGGTACACCAGTTTTCCACTGCGCAGCAGAGCATCGACAAGGTGGCTGGGGAGATCGCGATCGACCAGATCAACTGTTCACGTGGTCACCGTTACTGAGGGGGACAAAAAACCTTCAGTGGTATAATGGCGGTAGTCAGTCAGAAGGGAGGCCAGGATGGCCGCATCAGTTAGTGAGCATGAGGCCCTGATCACGATACCCGTAGATGCTGAGCTCGCTCGTCTCTACCAGGTGGCCTCGCCAGAACTCAAGCACAAAATTCAGTTACTCCTCAACCTGCGCCTGCGATCATTCTTGCTGGAGCCACCGCGATCGCTAAGCGACATCATGGATGCCATCGGCAAAACAGCTGAGTCACACGGAATGACACCAGAGATTCTGGAGGAACTCTTGCGTGACGAGTGACCGACGGTTTGTGCTCGATACGAATGTCGTGATGAGTGCCGTTCTGCTACCGCAGTCGCTGGCTCGCCAAGCTTTCGACCAGGCTCATAAACGTGGGATACTCCTTCTATCCACTGCCACGGCTCAGGAACTAGATGCGGTCATCCAACGTCCAAAGTTTGATCGCTATGCACCACTGGAACATCGCCTGCGCTTTCTCACGACCTTTATTCTTGCTGCCACGCTCATCACTACCACGGAAACCGTGACTGACTGCCGTGGCGCCAATGATAACAAGTTTCTCGAACTGGCTGTGAGTGGTAGGGCGACCTGTATTGTCAGCGGTGACAACGATCTGCTGGCACTGCACCCCTTTCGCGGCATCCCCATTTTGACTCCACGCCAACTCCTCGATCAGGTTGCTGGGTGGTGACGACCGGTTGCTCACACCTCCATCCGCTCCTGCACCACTCCACTTCATGGGCTGGAGCGTAGGCCTTCACCGTTGTCTGGGTAGCGTACATCCGATTTCATGATACACTCGCCGGAACCGGCAGCGGCAACGCCTATCTCAACCGTTGTCTGGGTAGCGTACATCCGATTTCATGATACCATGCGCGGGCAAGCGACCTTCTTCCTCGCCCACAACGTCGTGGCTAGCGACACCAACGGTGGAGTAACCATGGAGCAACTGAACGTGGTTGCAGATGCCCCCGCCACCAGCCTACCCAGCCCCGTGGTCAATGTGGCTTCGGTACCCCAGCGTAGCCCCCTTCGCTACCCAGGCGGCAAAACCTGGCTAGTACCCCGCATACAAACATGGTTGGCTAGCCTCCCTGCTCGACCGTCCCGCCTGGTTGAGCCATTTGCCGGGGGTGGTAGCGTATCGCTGACGGCGGCGTTCGAGCAACTTGTCGAGCAGGTCGCCATGGTGGAACGTGACCCCCAGGTAGCAGCGGTGTGGCATACCATCCTCGCGGGTGACGCAGAACGATTGGCACGGGATATTGCTACCTTTGTGATGACCCCAGAGAATCTCGCCAAGGCCCTGGAACAGCGGTCAGAGAGCGTCTATGCCATGGCGTTTCAGACCATCCTGAAGAACCGCACGAATCGGGGCGGTATCCTCGCCCCTGGCGCAGGCCAGATCAAGTATGGTGAGAAGGGAAAAGGCATCCACTCGCGCTGGTACCCGCTGACCATCAGCCGCCGGATCCTCGCGATTGCGCAGCATCGTCACCGACTAACCTTTGTTGAAGGCGATGGCCTGGAGATCTGCCGCCAGTACGCTGCCGATGCAACCACGGTCTTTTTCATTGACCCCCCCTATACCGCTTCGACAAAGCGCGCCGGTAGCCGCCTCTACCGCTATGCGGAGATTGATCACGAAGAGTTGTTCCGAATTGCCGCTCACTTTGCGGGTGACTTCCTGATGACCTACGACCACGCGGGGGAGCTGCAAGAACTAGCTGAGCAGTATGGCTTTGACACCAAATTGGTCGCCATGAAAAACGCCCATCACGCGGAAATGACCGAGATGCTGATCGGGCGCAACCTCGACTGGGCAAGGCGGACGCAAACCATCTAACACCTTCATTCGGGGAGCGCCGTTTCTCGGAAGCCAGGCAGTTTGCTAGTGCAGACTACTGCGGTATCCCCCTGTATCCACCACATCAGTGTGCGCTACGCTACGCCAAGCAGCAGGCAGCCACGCGTCCAACCAGGGGGGGTTTGCCCTGTACCAGTGCAAGCGAACCAGCCTCCAAAAAAGAAGGAGGCCACGTGGGTTCCGGTTGAGGGTAGAGTAGTTGGACTTACGAATACGCAATCTATCTCAAAGTTGGACACCCGCAATCGACAACTGCCAGAAGTGAATTATGGAAAACTAGTTGCACCAAGTGCCAACGTATCCTCCAGACAGGGGGGCATTACAGCACTGCTCACGACCCCTATCCGGATCAACCAGTTACTAGGGTGTGGGCCACGCACCGTTGCCGACAATGTTGATCAGTGAATCAGTTATCTCTGACCAAGCCATCCAATGACAGGACGGCTTGGCAGACGTCCTATATAACCAACGCCATCGTCACTCTTTCTCCCGCGGCCTTCCCGGTGGCACTAGTCCAGCGGCGACCTCTGCCTGGTAGCGCTCCATGGCGCTGCGCGTGCTGTACCAGAGCCGACCGCGCTTGCTCCCAGCAAGGCGACCTTTGCGGATGAGCAGGGCCAGGTATTCAGCACTGTACGGACTATCACGGGCG
>CAIWUD010000632.1 GCA_903915775.1 uncultured Chloroflexota bacterium
CGTGCGCCACTCATGGCGATGTCGTTCACCGTACCGTTGATGGCCAGATCACCGATGTTGCCACCCGGAAAGAAGAGGGGTCGCACCACAAACGAGTCGGTAGAGACGGCCAGACGGGCGCCGCTCAGTTCGACTAGTGCCGAGTCGCGCAGGGCTGTGGCCTCCCCACCACCAAACGCCGGCAAAAATAGATGTTCGATGAGCTCCGCCGAGAGTTTGCCCCCTCCCCCATGCCCCATCACGATCCGTGGGTAGTCGCGTAGCGGTGTGGGACAACTCCAACCGCTCAGATTCGGGGCGCTCATGCAGTGACTCCTACGCTGTCGGCGCGGATGAAGCGGCCATACTGGAAGTAGGCGGCACACGCCCCTTCGCTGCTGACCATCGTTGCGCCGAGGGGAGTACGGGGTGTACATGCTTTGCCGAAGGCTGGGCAGTCGTGGGGCTTGATGCGCCCCTGGAGTACATCACCGCTACGGCAGATCGGTGACTCAACGGTACGCATACCACTCACCATGAAGCGCGCTTCGGCATCGAGATCGCGGTAGCTCTCGCGGAGACGCCAGCCGCTGCGTGGGATGGTGCCGATGCCACGCCAGCCCCGATCACTCACCTCGAAGATCTCCTCGAGCATCGCGATGGCCGCCGGGTTCCCTTCAGGCCGCACCGCCCGTGCGTAGCTATTCTCCAACTCGGCCCGACCCTCCTCCAGCTGGATCACACTACGGCGAATACCCTCCAGCACATCCAGCGGCTCAAAGCCAGTTACCACAATCGGTACCCGGTAGCGTGCTGCCAGTGGACCATACTCGTTCGTGCCCATCACACTGCAGACATGCCCAGCCGCTAAAAAACCCTGTACCCGGCAGTCGGGCGCCTCCATGATTGCGGCAATCGCTGGTGGTACCAGTACGTGTGATACGAGCATCGAGAAGTTCTTTAGCCCTAGGCGGCGCGCTTGGGCCGCTGCCATGGCGTTGGCCGGTGCAGTAGTCTCGAAACCAATGGCAAAGAAGACCACCTCCCGATCGGGGCGCTGCTGAGCCAGCCGTACCGCATCGAGCGGGGAGTAGACGATCCGTATGTCGCCACCCTCACTCTTCACCCGAAACAGATCGTAACTACTCCCCGGGACGCGTAGCATATCACCGAACGAGCAGAAGGTGACCTCGGGGCGGGCAGCAATGGCCAGGGCCTTGTCGATCATCTCGAGGGGAGTGACGCAAACGGGGCAGCCAGGACCATGAATGAGCTCGATCTCGGGTGGTAGGAGTTGGTCGATCCCGTTGCGAATGATGGCGTGGGTCTGCCCACCACACACCTCCATCAACGCCCACGGGCGAGTCACGCGCCGGCGAATCTCATCGAAGAGCCGGGCAGCCAACTCGGGATCGCGGAACTCATCGAGGTATCTCATGGCACCACCTCGTCACCTTTGACCTGCAACTCCTCGTCAAGGAGGCCCAGATTCTGAAAGAGTGCTAGGGTTTCACGGGCCGACTGTTCGTCAACTTGGCTGATGGCAAAGCCGACATGGACAATAGTATAGTCACCGACTGCGATCTCAGGCAGGTAGGCGAGGCAGACCTGCTTCACGATCCCGTCAAATTCGACCTCGCCCATCCGAATGCCGTCAGCCTCGTAGATCGCTACCACTTTCCCAGGGATGCCAAGGCACATGGATCGCTCCTTTAGGGATTAGGTGTTTCAACTGCGGTACACCAGCGTAACATACTGGTGCTACCTAGGCTGGGTGGTTTTTTATGGAGGGCACTACCCTCCCGGGGTAACTTGTCCACACTGCTCCCGGAGCGAGGGCGTCTCGCCCTCGTGGCACTGCTCCCGGAGCGAGGGCGTCTCACCCTCGTGGCACTGCTCCCGGAGCGAGGGCGTCTCACCCTCGTGGCACTGCTCCCGGAGCGAGGGCGTCTCCCCCTCGTGGCACTGCTCCCGGAGCGA
>CAIWUD010000633.1 GCA_903915775.1 uncultured Chloroflexota bacterium
CTGCCGGCTTCTCACGAGGGCGAGACGCCCTCGCTCCAGGAGAGTCACCCATATACCTGCCGGCTTCTCACGAGGGCGAGACGCCCTCGCTCCAGGAGAGTCACCCATATACCTGCCGGCTTCTGTTACGATGTTGTTACGGCAGAAGGGGTACAATATCACCAACTTGACCTTCGTACCTGTGTCAGAATAGGCTACTTAGCTTGATCGTCCGACGGGAGGGATGGCGGGCGAAGCCCTCCGCAAAAGCCCTAACTCAGCCTTGGGAGTGCCAAACGATAAAATTGACATAACGAACATTGAACCACACCCTATGGATGAAATTGTTGCCTTCCTGCGAACCTACCCACCCTTTGATCAGCTGCCGGCGGTGGTAGCGGAGCGTGCCGCTGCTCAGGCGCAGATCGAGTATTTCGCTGCCGGAAGCGAACCACTCACTTCTGGTGGAGCAGCTGCCCGGTTTCTCTACATGATCCGTAAGGGGAGTGTCGAGTTGGTGCATGTGCAGGCAGGTGAGGCGGTCGTGGTCGATGCGCTCTCGGTTGGTGAAGCGTTTGGCCATCCCTCGCTGATTCGTAACCAGCCCCCCATCGTGACGGTGCGTGCCCGTACGGAGGTGCTCACCTACCTCATCCCTGCCGAGACCTTCCACCGTCTACGCGCCGAGTACGCGCACTTTGCCAACTTCTTCGCCGCCTCAGCCCTCGATCGGCTCAAGTTTGCCGCTCGCGGTCGCGCCGATGCCGCTGCGCCCTACCTCTTCCAGACCCGTGTGCGCGATCTCATCCAGCGGGCTCCGGTCACCATAACCGCCGAGGCTACGGTCCGTGAGGCAGCCCAGTTGATGCGCGATCAGAATATCAGCTGTCTGATGGTTGCCCCACCGCCGTACCACGCCGATGGACCTGACACAGGAATCATCACCGATCGCGATCTCCGTAACCGTGTAGTGGCAGCCGGTCTGCCTGACACAACGCCCCTCCGTGCGGTGATGACGTCGCCTACTATCACACTCGCTGCTGACAGCATGGCCTTTGAGGCGCTCCTGCTCATGCTCGAGCGCCATATCCACCATCTGCCGATCGTTGAGCATGGGCGGTTCGTGGGCATGGTGACCCACACCGATATCCTACGCCGCCAGAGTAACAGTCCTCTGCTCTTGCCGCGCCAGCTTGAGCGAGCGCGCAATCTTGACGATCTGCGCCGCTATGGTGATCAGGTTGCTGAAGCGGTGGGTGGGCTACTCAGCGCGGGGGCCCGGGTCGCCGATATTGGCCGGATGGTGGCCGTAGCCCACGACGCCCTCCTCCAGCGCCTGCTCCGTGATGCCGAGGCGGAACTGGGCGCACCACCGGTACCCTACGCATGGCTTGTGGTGGGTAGCCAGGGGCGGTACGAGCAGACGCTGCGCACGGATCAGGATAACGCCCTGATCTATGCTGATGAGCATCCTCCAGCTGCGCCGGACTATTTCAAGGCATTTGCCGCGATTGTGGTTGAGCGTCTCGTCGCCTGTGGCTTTCCACGCTGCCCCGGTGAGATTATGGCCACCAATCCCGCATGGCGTCAGCCCCTGTCCAAGTGGCAGGCTACCTTTGCCCACTGGATCGAGGTGCCCGATGAAGAGGCACTGCTCCGCTGTGCGATCTTCTTCGACTACCGACAGGTGCATGGCACCCTCGCCGTTGAGCCTGCGCTCCGTCCGATTATCCTGCGTGCACGGGCGAACACGATCTTCTTAGCGCGCTTGGCGCGTGCTGCCCTGCGCACACCCGCCCCACTGACCCTCTTCCGTGGTGTGGCCCTTGAGCAGCGCGGTGATCAGCGCGATCTCCTCGACCTGAAGCATCGCGGTACCGCGATCATCGTCGACCTCGCCCGGATCTTTGCGCTAGAGGCGGGGTGTAGTGAGACGGGCACCATTGCCCGCTTGCACTCTTCCTGGGAGCAGTCCAGCCTCGGTGAAGTTGAGGCTGAGCGGCTGATCCATGCGTTTGAGCTGATCAGCCAGCTGCGTCTACGCCACCAGTATGGCCAGATGAGCCGTGGTGAGGCACCGACAAACAGTGTAGTCTTCACCCAACTCAGCCCGCTCGAACAGCGTGAACTGAAAGAGTCGTTCCAGGCCGTCTCACGTGCCCAGCGTGCATTGGCGATGGCATTCCAGACTGATCGCCTGGCGTGAAAGGAGAGCCATGCGGCTACCCTGGCTACCGAAGCAACCCCAGCCTGCATTCGTGCAGCAGTATGTGGCTGGAGCATGGCCCGACCAGCGTACACCATGGCGTGAGGCCTCTTACGTGGTGCTTGATCTGGAGACGAGTGGTCTCAACGCACGACGCGACTCGCTGTTGGCCGTGGGCCTGGTCGAGATTGCCGATGGGCGGATCCATCTCGATCGGCGCTGGTACACACTCGTGCGCCCCCCTGAGGGTCTGCTGGTTGCTGCCGAGTCGATCCGTGTGCACAACTTGACGCGGGCTGAGTTGGCCGCGGCCCCAACCTTTGCGATGGTCTTGCCGGAGCTCCTTCAGCGCTTGGTAGGCCGTGTGCTCGTGGTCCATGTCGCGCAGATCGATGTGGGCTTCCTCAACCGGGCGCTAAAAGCGTTCTGTGGTACCCGTCTCTACGGCCCTGTGCTGGACACAGCCCGGCTGGCGATGACGCTGCACCAGCATGCCCAGTTGCTCGGTGAGATCAGCCCCGATCTCCCGGCACCGGCCATTCAGCTCCGTGGCCTCGCCACCCGCTTCGGTCTGCCAATCTATGGCCAGCATGATGCGCTTAACGATGCCCTGACCACCGCCCAGCTCTTCTTGGCCCAGGCCACGCGGCTCAACCAGCAGGGTGTTCAGACGCTGAAGGGACTCCTGCGTGCCGGCGGGGTTTAGTTGGGGGCTTGCCTTACACGGTGCCAAGGTGCGCTACAATAGGGGGCATGAACCCAACCGAGTCCCGGTAGCGGTGGGAGGCGTGGAGGGCGCAGTCCATTTCCCCCCTCCCAACCTCCCCCCGCTGGGGGGAGGGGCTGGCCCCGTAGGACACGTGGGGAGGCGCAGCCCGTTTCCTCCCTCCCAACCGCTGGGGGGAGGGGCTAGCACAGCCGTAATTGAACATACCTAAGGAAAAACCTACCCTAATGATCGATGAGTCACGTTTTCGCCAGGTCATGGGCCACTTTGCTTCGGGGGTGAGTGTGGTGACGAGTGCCCACGAGGGCAAACTGGTGGGATTAACGGTAAGTTCGTTCACCTCACTCTCGTTGAGCCCAATGCTCGTACTGGTCTGTGTGAATCTCCAATCTGCTAGCCATGCGACGCTGATCGCCGCGGGCCAGTACGCGGTCAACATTCTCTCTGAGGAGCAGGAGTACCTTTCGCGCCGTTTCGCGAGCCACGAGAGTGAGAAGTTTACCGTCGGAACCTATACGCTATCGCCGCGTGGGCTCCCCCTGCTCAATGGGACCTTGGCCCAGATCGAGTGTCGTCTCCACACGACGCTGCCTGGGGGTGATCACACCATCTTCATTGGAGAAGTTGTGGCTGCGAGCTGTTCCGAAGGACGCCCGCTGCTCTACTACCGTTCAGGTTACCACCATCTGGGCGTGTGAGGTGTTGTGGGGTGCGCGGAACGTCTGTTGACCAACGTCGCTTGAGGGGGCAGGTTCTCCGTTGGGTGGGCCTGCTCTGCTGTACGCTGCTCGTTGCCTGTGGGCCAGTTGAGCAGTTGGGTCGTGCGCTGCAGCCGACCAATCTCCCACTGCCAACGCTCATGCCGACAGGGACACCGGCGCCGCCGCCTACATCGACGCCGACCGGCCCCCAGGATAGTGGGTGGTTACCAACTGCCCCTGGTGTTGAACTGCGCCGCATCAGTGTGCTTGTGGCCGATCAGTTGGCACTGATCACGGTTGTACGCCTCGATCCGCAGCAGGTACGTTTTGCAGTCGGCTACCGTCCAGAGGATCCGCCCACCCTGAGCGCTTGGGCCGATGAGACGGGCGCGCTGGCTGTGCTGAATGGCGGATTCTTCGATACCAACAATGAGACAGTCTCGCTCATCATCCGATCCGAACAAGCGGTGGGCGAGAGTTACGTAGGGCGTGGCGGCATGTTTGCCGTTAGTGCTGATGGTCGCATTCTGCTACGGGCCCTCTCAGATACGCCCTACGACCCGAATGAAGCGTTGGTCGAAGCACTTCAGGGTTGGCCACTGCTGGTGCGCCCCGGTGGCGTACGGGCCTACAGCTATGAGGATGGTCAACGTGCTCGGCGCAGCGCCATTGCCCTTGACCGATCCGGCCATGTGCTACTGATCGCCACTGCTACCTCATCCTTTACCCTGGCCGAGTTGAGTAGCTGGCTGAGTGCGGCTGATCTCGATATCGAGGCGGCTTTCAACCTTGATGGTGGCGCCTCCACCGGTCTGCTCCTGCGCAGTAACCTGCTCTCTGAGCGTGTGGAGGCCTTTGTGACGCTCCCCATTGTGCTGCTCGTCTTGCCGCGGTAGCGATCGGTTTGACCAGCCGCCGGGAGGGGTGGAGGGCTGCGTCCTCCAGAAAAGGCACCGAGCAGGCGCTCGGTGATCCCATGTGGGCGTGACGAGCCTCCGGGAAGTGTGGAGGGCACAGCCCTCCACAAAAACCCAACCCTAGCAGCACCAGACGGTGATGTTGGCGCACCAAAACCAGCGCTAACCCAGCCTACTCGCAAAGCGTGCCGGATCGAAACGGCCAATTGGGTGGCGCGTTGCACCATCAATGGCGAGATCGGCCAGGATTTCCCCCACCACACTGGCAAACTTATAGCCGTGGCCTGAACATGGCGAAGCGATAATGAGTTGCGGCAGGTCGGGATGGGGCGCAAGCACAAAGTGGTGGTCGGGGGTCAGCGTGTAGAGGCAGGTGGCAGTGGCCACCAGGGGGCCAGCGAGACTGGGGATGCGCCGGGTCAGGACGGTACGGAGTTGCTCGACCTCCTCGGGCGCAACGGAGCGCCGAACGTTGTCGGGATCGGTGATATCACCCCGGTAGAAGAATGCTACCTTGACCCCGCCAGGGGCACCATCCTGGGCAGGAAAGCCGTAGATCTGATCACCCTCGGCATCCTCCCAGATGTAGATGGGGAAGCGCCCGACGGCAAAGGGCTCCCGACCTGCGGGTGGCTCAAACCAGCAGAGGAGTTGGCGTTCGACGGTGAGGGGTAGCTGTAAGTCGGCCATGAGCCGTGGCGCCCAGGCACCTGGTGCGAGGACCGCCCGTGCCGCCTCGTATACACCACGGGCAGTGGTGACACGCACTCCACCGGTAGCGGTGGCTTCCCACCGCTCGACTGGCTCCTCAAAGTGGAGCTCGGCACCATAGCGTGCGGCGACCTGCAGGTGTGCGCGGACGCTCTCTTCGGGGTGCAGAAAGCCAGCCCGTGCCTCGTAGAGGGCTACTTCGTCGTCGTTTGGCGCAAAGGGAGGGAAGCGGCGACGGATCTCGGCAGCATTCAGGAGCTCGTGGGGTAGGCCATGCTCGCGTGCGCTACGGGTAGCCCCGCTCACCACGGCACTCGTTGGTGGACCGATCATCAGCCCACCGGTGATTGTCAGGAGCTCGGCGCCACTCTCGCGCTCGATCTCCTCCCAGAGCTCGTAGGCGCGCAGCAGGAGTGGTACGTAGATGGGATCTTCAAAGTAGGCCTGGCGAATGACCCGCGACTTCCCGTGGCTCGAACCCTGGTCGTGGGCGGGGGTGAAGCGCTCGAGGCCCAGGACGCGCTTGCCGCGCTTTGCCAGTTGGTAGGCCGCTGCACTACCCATTCCACCAAGACCGATGACAATGACGTCGTAGCTGCTACTCATCGCTGTGGATGCTCCTCGTGACACTCCTGCGGGAGGTGGGGCGGGGTGAAGGGCGAAGCCCTCCACGCTATGGCGCCGATTCTAGCAGAATCTTGCCCCATCCTCAATAGAAGCTCGGCCTCGGCGAACCGACTGTTGGGGCAACCCCCCGTGGGTGCCCTGCCGTAATAGAAGCTCGGCCTCGGCGAACCGACTGTTGGGGC
>CAIWUD010000634.1 GCA_903915775.1 uncultured Chloroflexota bacterium
ATATGCGGCTGTGCCGCATGGAAACGAAACCTATGCGAACCATCGAGACAGATGTGCTCGTCGTCGGTGGCGGCGCCACCGGAACTGGCTGTGCCCGCGATCTGGCGATGCGGGGCATCCGCACTGTTCTGATTGAAAAAGGTGATCTCACCCACGGAACCACTGGACGTTACCACGGGCTGCTCCACTCGGGTGGGCGCTACGTCACCAAAGATCCGCAATCGGCGAATGAGTGCGCCCGGGAAAATGCGATCCTGCGCCGCATCATGCCCCACTGCATCGAGGACACCTCCGGCTTCTTCGTGATCACCCCCTGGGATGACCCAGCTTACGGCGATATCTTTGTTGCGAACTGCATCAAAACGGGTGTGCCAGTGCAGGAGCTTAGCCACGCCGAGATGTTGCGCCGTGAGCCACTCCTCAACCCGCGCATCTCACGCGTCTTTGAGGTGATGGATGGCGCGGCCGATTCCTTCATGGCGACGCGCTCGACGGCCCTTGCTGCTCAGGAGTATGGGGCGACGATGCTCACCTACCACCACCTCACTGCGCTGGAGCGGGTGGGCGATCGGGTGGTTGGGGCAACGATCGAGGATCTCCGCACCGGCGAGCAGATCCGCATCAGTTGCGCCTTTGTGCTCAATGCAACCGGTGCATGGGCGGGCAAAGTGGCTGCGCTAGCAGGGGTGAAGGTGACCGTGCTGCCCGGCAAGGGCACCATGGTGGCGATGAACCACCGTATGGTCAACACGGTGGTCAACCGCTGCAAACTGCCCTCCGATGGCGACATCATCGTCCCAATCCATACCGTAGCGGTGATTGGCACGACCGACGTGCATGTGCCCGACCCAGATGTCTACGGGATCGAACCTGACGAGATTCAGTTCATGATCGCCGAGGGTGAGAAGCTGGTGCCTGGCTTCAGCCACTACCGGGCGTTGCGCGCCTGGGCAGGGGTGCGCCCACTCTACAAAGATGTTGATCTACCAATTGGCGACGATCGAGATATTCCCCGCACCTTTAAGCTCCTCGACCATGAGCAGCGTGACGGGGTTGCCGGGATCTTCTCGATAGTGGGTGGTAAGTGGACTACCTACCGGCTGATGGCTGAGGAGTCGGTTGATCAGATTGCCCGGCGTCTGGGGAATAGCGTGCCCTGCCGCACGGCCGAGGAGCCGTTGCCGCTCCCGCCGACCGAGCAGCGTTCAACGCTTCTCCCTCTGCCTGGTGCAGCAGCACGCTATGCACGTCACGAGCAGGTAGCATCTGCTCCACGGATCAATGGACTGGCGAAGCCGGTTGGCCCAGGGGGGGTACGTGGTCTCGATATCGATCACTACTACCTCGGGAAACACCTCGCCGACGTTGAGCATGAGCATGGCTACAGCGACCTGATCTGTGAGTGTGAATTGGCCACACGGGCGCGCGTGTTGGCCGCGATTGAGCGCGGCGCCGCGAATCTCGACGATGTCCGGCGTGATGTGCGCATGGGGATGGGGCCGTGCCAGGGTGGTTGGTGTATCTACCGTACGACGGCCATCCTCTTCGAGCGCCTAGGCGACGAGGGGCTGAGCCATGCCAATGCCAACGATGCCCTGCTCCACTTCTTGCAGGCGCGCTGGAAGGGTCTGACGCCAGTGCTCTGGGGTGACCAGTTGCGCCAGGCACGCCTCGACGAGCAGATCTACCTGGGCGTGTTGGGTGCGCAGCGCCTGCGCCCACTAGCCGAGGCGGGGGGTGGCCTCGTGACCAATCACCCGGTGGTAGCCACCGAGTATGTGCAGGCGTGAGCCACGGAGGGGCAAGCTCTTCCCGGCCTTCCGGGGAGGTGTGGAGGGCTTCGCCCTCCACAAAAACAACCAACCCAGCCCTGGTAGCGCCAGACGGTAACGTCGGCGCAGC
>CAIWUD010000635.1 GCA_903915775.1 uncultured Chloroflexota bacterium
GACGGCCTGGACAGCCCGGTACTGGCTGAGTTGGCCGGGAGTGCGATCGAGGGAATGCACTACACCTCGGTTGCTGCACCGGTGAGCCAGTTCCCCAAGGCGGCCCAGTTTGCGACCGACTACGAGGCCGCGAACAACGAGCCGGCTCCGCCCTTCGCAGCACAGGCCTTTGATGCCACTGGCGTCTGTGTCACCGCTATCGCCCAGGCAGCTGAGGCCGCTGGTGGTACACCAACCCGTGCGCAGGTTCTTGAGGCGCTGAAGGGCCTTGACACCTACACCGGAATTACAGGGGACTACAGCTTCAACGCGAAGGGTGATCCGGATCCGGCGACCTACTTCGTGCTGCAGGCGAACCTCGATGACTGGAACGCCAACGAGTTGGTGAGCCGGCTCGACATCGCACCGCCAGGATCGTCGGCGACCGGCAGCGCTGCTGCTGATGCAGCAACGCAGCTTGCTGCAACGACTGGCGACCTCCCACCCAACCTTGGTACGATTAAGATCGCGTCGCAGAGCCCCCTGAGTGGTCCGCAGGCTGCCCTTGGCACCGGCATCCGCAATGGTGCCGAGTTGGGTGTCGAGCAGTTGAATGCCCTGCTGGCCCAGGCCGGGATCCAGTTTGAACTAGCACCGTTCGACGACCAGGCGAAGCCGGAGGTTGGCTCGGCGAATGCAAAGAATATCGTCTCCGACCCCGACATCCTCTGTGTAGTCGGACACCTCAACTCGGGCGTGGCCCTCGCCTCACTCCCCGACTACCAGAACGCCTCGCTGCCGATGGTTAGCCCGGCAAACACCAACCCCAATATCACCGAGGGTGGCTACGGCGTGGCCTTCCGCGTGGTGGGTCGTGACGATGTGCAGGGAACCGTGGGTGAGGCCTTCGCCCGCGAGACCCTCGGCGCGAAGTCGGTCTACATCATCCACGATACCACCTCCTACGGCCAGGGTGTGGCCGAGTTCTTCCGCCAGGCGGCCGAGGCCAACGGCACGGAGGTCCTGGGCTTCGAGGGAACGGAAGAGAAGAGTGACTTCTCGGCGATCCTGACGCCTATTCTGGCCGCCAACCCCGACCTGATCTACTTCGGTGGGATCTACGACCAGGCTGGTCCGCTCTTCTCGCAGGCCCGCGACCGTGGCATCACCGCGCAGTTCCTGGGACCAGACGGCCTGGACAGCCCGGTACTGGCTGAGTTGGCCGGGAGTGCGATCGAGGGAATGCACTACACCTCGGTTGCTGCACCGGTGAGCCAGTTCCCCAAGGCGGCGCAGTTTGCGACCGACTACGAGGCCGCGAACAACGAGCCGGCTCCGCCCTTCGCAGCGCAGGCCTTTGATGCCACCGGTATCTGTGCTGTTGCTATTGTGAAGGCTGCTGCCGCTGCCGATGGCATGCCGACGCGCGAGCAGGTTCTGGAGCAACTGAAGGCCCTGGCACCGTTCGCCGGCATCACAGGGGACTACAGCTTCAACGCGAAGGGTGATCCGAACCCGGCGACCTACTTCGTGCTGCAGGCGAACCTCGATGACTGGAACGCCAACGAGTTGGTGAGCAGGCTCGAGATCGCACCACCCCAGTAGGCGTTGTCGCACGACCATTAGGCGTGGTACGTCGTTCCACCACTCTCTCCTCTCCACTGTAGAGAGGAGAGAGTGGTGATTGTTCGGACTATCCAACGCAACCGTTGCGTGGTCAAACATTGCCTCAGGCGGGAGGCGTGGAGGGCAAGGCCCTCCGCAGAGAATCCCAACCCAGCCCTAGTAGCGCCAGACGGTTACGCTGGCGCAGCCGATACTACAACATGCCTAAGAGTGAGGTTTGATGGCCGCTGAAGCGAACACCCAGGCTCCACTACCATCCGGGCAGCGCTCCACCGCTGAAGTGTTGCGCACGGTCTTCGGTCCCGTTGTTCAGCTCTTCCTCTTCATCATTGGGAGTGCCGTCACCCTCGGGCTGATCGTCGTTCTCCTGGCCCTCCTGCAGATCGGGACGCGCCCCGACATCCTCACCCGTACCCTGACTATTCTCCCTCAAGTCTGGATTGATGGGATGGTTCGCGGCTTTCTCTTTGCGACCATTGCCCTTGGCTACACCATGGTCTACGGTGTACTCGAGTTCATCAACTTTGCCCACGGTGAGATCTTCATGGTTGGGGGCGTGGCCGGTGCGGCCGTTGGGCTCTTCCTGGCCAACAACGAGCTGCTGAAGGGGATGAACGGGTTCTTCTTCGTGCTCCTCGTGGTGGGAGTGGCCATGGCGGTGAGCGGTACGCTGGCGGTGACGGTTGAGCGGGTGGCCTACCGTCCTCTACGCGGGGCCCCACGTCTGGTTCCGCTGATCTCGGCCATCGGTGTTTCGCTGGTGCTGCAGGATCTCGTGCGCCTGATGATGACCAACTCCGATTTGGGCTTCAACGCGCGCTTCAACACCCCCGATTTTGGCAAGCCGATCCGGCTCTTCGAGATGACCCTTGGCGAGCGTCCAGTTCCGGTGATCCTCTCGCCGAAGGCACTCATCTTCATCGTTGCCTCAATCGTGATGCTGGTCGTACTGAACTACCTGGTTAATGCCACCCGGTTGGGCAAGGCCATCAGGGCTACCGCCCAGGATATGCCCACGGCGAGCCTCATGGGCATCAATGTGAACCGCATCGTCGCCATGACCTTCCTCATCGGTGGGGCCCTCGGTGGGGCGGCTGGAGCACTCTTCGGGCTGAATGTTGGTACCGTCAACCCCTACATGGGCTTCATCCCTGGATTAAAAGCCTTTACCGCGGCAGTGCTTGGTGGGATCGGCAATATCACGGGAGCTATGGTAGGCGGGGTGGTACTCGGTTTCCTCGAAGCCTTCGTTGCCTCCTACCTCTCGCTCTTCACCGATGGTGCCCTCTCCGGGGCTGCATATGCCGATATTGCCGCTTTTAGCATCCTCATCCTCATCCTGATCTTCCGTCCCTCTGGCTTACTTGGTGAAGCGACGACTCAGAAGGTGTGAGCGTATGACGTCGACCATTTCATCAGAAGGGCTCTGGGATCGCTTCAGGGGGATGCTCAGTCGTGGGCCAACTGCCTACGGCTTTCTAGGCCTCTATGCGGCGGTCTGTAGTTGGTTGCTGATCACGAACCCCCGGACTAGCCTCAGCACCGATGTCGTATTTGTCCTGCTGCTGCTCCTGCTCCTCTTCATCTACCGATCGCAGGTGGCCCTGCCCTTCCGGGTCGGGCTTGTGGCTATCCTGCTTGGGGTGATCATCCCCTACTTTGGCACGCTCAACCCCTTCTACATCGATGTAGCAACGCAGGCCGGGATCTTTGTAGCCCTAGCCCTCGGCTTGAATGTGGTGGTTGGCTTTGCCGGTCTGCTCGACCTGGGGTTTGTGGCCTTCTTCGCCGTGGGTGCCTACTTCTGGGGTATCCTCAGCACAACGCAGATTGCCGCTTTCAACCCCGCCTGGGGGCCCGTCCCACCAATCCTTTTCTACCCCTTTATTCTCCTTGGTCTGCTACTTGGCGCGATCACGGGTGTGTTGCTTGGTCTACCGGTCCTGCGGCTACGTGGTGACTACCTCGCCATTGTGACGCTGGGTTTTGGTGAGGTGATCCGGGTATTGGCGAATAACCTGGATCGTCCGATCAACATTACCAATGGCTCTCAGGGTATTCGTGACATTGAGCGCCCGCCCCTGATCTTTACCGACTTCGTGCGGGGCACCCTGGGTTGGCAGCTTGATGATCAGCAGCTCTACCAGCAGTTCTTCTACTTCGTGGTGCTGCTCATTGTGCTCGTGACTGTAGTCATCGTCAGTCGGCTGAAGCTCTCACGCATTGGGCGTGCTTGGGAAGCCATCCGTGAGGATGAGACGGCAGCGATCGCGCAGGGTATCCCCCTCGTACGCACCAAGCTGCTCGCCTTCGCCGTCGGTGCCTCCTTTGCCGGCGCAATGGGGGTGGTTTTTGCTTCCAAGCAGCTCTTCATCAATCCGCCCACGTTCGATCTGCTACGCTCGATCAACATCCTGGCCATGGTTATCCTGGGTGGTATGGGCTCGATCCCTGGCGTCATCCTCGGTGCAGTACTGGTGACCCTGCTCGATCTGCAACTGCTGCCGCGCACCGCCGCGGTGCTCCGCGATCTCCAGAAATCGGGGGTGCCAATCCCAGAAGCGTTCGATCCTACGCAGTACCAGCGCCTCTTCTTTGGTCTGCTACTCATCCTAATGATGATCTTTCGCCCAAGTGGCATTATGCCTGATGAGCGCCATAAAGGGGAGCTAAGCGAAGTCGCTGCTACCAGATCACGCGGTAGGGGCGAACAGGATCAACAGGGTGGTAGCGAAGCGTAACGATGAAGGAAAGCGCAACCATGGCCCTCCTGGAAGCAAAGAATATCACCAAGACCTTCGGTGGTCTCACTGCGGTCAATGATGTCACGCTGAGTGTTGAGCAGGGGCGTATCATCAGTGTGATTGGTCCTAATGGTGCCGGAAAGACCACTTTCTTCAACATGTTGACCGGGATCTACAAGCCGGATAAGGGGACGATTACCTTTGATGGCAAGTCGATCGCGGGACGTAAGCCGAATGATATCGCTGCGCTGGGTATACGCCGTACGTTTCAGAACATTCGCCTCTTCAACAACATGACCGTGCTGGAGAATGTCCTTGTCGGCATGCACACCCACCTGCACGCACCTTTCTGGCAGATCCTCACCAAATTGGGTGGCGTGCAGCGTGAAGAGGCAGAGGCGCGGAAGCGTGCTCGTGAACGGCTCGCCTATGTTGGTCTCGATGCACAGCGTGAAGAGTTGGCGAAGAATCTGCCTTATGGTGACCAACGCCGCTTAGAGATCGCCCGCGCCCTGGCCGGCGAGCCGCGCCTGATTCTGCTCGATGAGCCGACGGCAGGAATGAACCCCCAGGAGACGGATGCGGCGACGCTGCTGATCCAGCGTCTGCGTGATGAGCTCAAGCTCACGGTGGTGCTCATTGAGCATGATATGCGCCTGGTGATGTCGATCTCCGAACGGATCTCGGTGCTCGACTATGGCACCAAAATCGCCGAAGGTGATGCCCAGGTGATCCGTAGCAACCCACGTGTGATCGAGGCCTACCTTGGTAAGGGCGCTGCCGGTGCTGCGGCTGGCCCGTCAGTAGCATGAGGATCTGCCATGGCGCTGCTCGAGTTGCAGAATGTACACACCTACTACGGGAAGATCCATGCGCTTAAGGGGATTTCGGTAACGGTGGAGAAGGGTGAGATTGTGACCCTGATCGGCTCGAATGGAGCCGGGAAGAGTACCACCCTGCGCACGATCTCGGGGTTGCTAGCGCCGCGTCAGGGCGAGGTGAGCTTCAAAGGCCGGCGTATCGACAAAACTCCGCCCCACGAGATCGTCAAACTTGGGATTGCACAGTCTCCCGAGGGACGACGGATCTTTCCGCGTCTGACGGTGCTGGAAAATCTGGAGATGGGTGCCTACCTGCACTCGACGCACAGTGCAACCTACCGTGAAGATCTTGAGCGTGTCTTTACCCTCTTTCCACGCCTCCGCGAACGGGTGGCACAGAAGGGGGGAACCCTCTCCGGTGGTGAGCAGCAGATGCTCGCTATCGGTCGCGCACTGATGACCCGCCCGGAGCTCCTGCTCCTCGATGAACCCTCGATGGGCCTGGCTCCGGTGCTGGTTGAACAGATCTTTGAGATTGTGCAGATGATCAATGCCCAGGGCGTTACGGTGCTGCTCGTTGAGCAGAATGCGCTCCAGGCCCTGATGATTGCCCATCGTGGCTACGTGCTGCAGACTGGTCAGATCGTACTTACTGATAGTGCCCAAGTGTTGCGTGCCAACGAGATGGTGCAGAAGGCCTACCTGGGGCTGGAGTAGCTGCGGTACCCGCACTCCCCCCAACCCTAACCCTACCTTGGTAACGCCAGACGGCACTATCGGCGCCGCTGAATTCGATCCATCCACCGCATGAACAAAGCCCCTTCGCTACCCCAGGCATCGCCCAGTACGAATGCACCAAATCTCCCCTGGCTCTGGATGGGTGTTGCCCTCCTAGCCCATACGGGCTGGGGGGCCTACCCGGTGCTGGCTCGCTACCTGCAGACGGTGAGTGTCATCCCCAGCATGGCGCTCCTGGGCCTGGGCAATCTGGTTGGCCTACTTATCTTTGCCCCTTTCGTTGTCCGCCACCTGAACTGGCGCTTCTTCAAGCTGCCCGCCCTCTGGGCCTTCACCCTTGTCGTGGTGATGCGCGCCCTGACCAATATCTTGGCAGCACGCTTCACCCTGGCGATCTATGTGCAGCTGATCACGCTGATGACGCCCCTCATTGTGGCGCTGCTGAGTGCGGGGATCTTTCGTGAAGAGTTGCCAAGGGGTACCTGGCCAGCCATTGGCTTCTCGCTCCTCGGCTCACTGCTGTTGATGGGTGGCGATATTGCTGGCCATATGCCGAGTCTGATGCTTAGCGGGACAGATCTGCTCGGGATTGGCCTGGCACTGGTGTCGGCGATCTTCTTGGCCGTCTACATGATCCTGGTGCCGCGTACAGTCAAGGATGCCGTACCCGCTGATGTCATCCTCTTCATCCATCTGCTGATGCTGGGGCTGACTAGCGGGGCCATTAGCCTGCTCATCGGCGAAAACTGGGGGCGCTACACTGAGCTGGGCCTCAAGGACTGGGCCGTCTTCCTGAGTTTTGTGCTCTTTGTGCTCCTCGGTTCCAATCTGAGCCAGATTGTCGCCCTACGCCACCTCGGTGCGCCAATGGTGAGTAGTACGATGGCCTGGCGCCTGGTTGCCACCCTGATGCTCGCCGCACTGCTCCTTGGCGAACGGCTCAGTTCGCTCTGGCAACTCCTTGGTGCGGTCATCGTCATTGTGACTATTAGCCTCTATTTGCGCCATCAGCAGCGCAGCTGACGGAGATGTGGGCCATGACCCCAACAACCATTCGCGCCCTCAGCGTCGAGCGGCTCGATATTCCCCTCTTCGCCCCCTTTGGTATCTCCGGTGGGGCACAGGAGGTCGCTCGTAACCTACTCGTGACCGTCGAACTGGCTGATGGAACCCGTGGGTATGGTGAGGCGGCCCCGTTTCCAGCCTTTAACGGGGAGACTCAGGCCACAGCTCTCGCTGCAATTGAGCTAGTACGCCATCAGCTTGAGGGGGCCGATGTGCGTGAGTGGCGTCCGATTGCTGCACTCCTGCGCGAACGCATCGCTGCCGCAGGGAGTGCGCGCTGCGCCATTGAGACGGCACTGCTCGATGCATTGACGAAACGGGTGGCGATGCCGCTCTACGTCTTCTTTGGCGGGGCTGGTAGCACCCTGGCGACCGACATGACCATTACCACGGGAACGGTAGAGGAGGCTGCTACTGCGGCACACGATATTCTGCGCCGTGGTATTCGGACCATCAAGGTGAAGATTGGTTCAGCTGATCTGGCCCTTGACCTCCAGCGTCTCGAAGCTATCCATGCCGTTGCGCCCGACTCACCGCTCATCCTTGATGGAAATGGTGGTATGAATGCCGGCAGCGCCCTTGAACTCTTCGAAGCGCTGCTGGCCCGTCAGATCAGGCCAGCCCTGATCGAGCAGCCTGTCCCTGGTGACGATTGGGAGGGTATGGCCCGCCTGGCGCGCTGGGACGGAGCTCCTCTGGCAGCCGATGAGAGTGCCTCAAGTAGCGCCAACGTCCTGCGCCTAGTAGCCGAGCGGGCTACACAGGTCGTCAATATCAAGCTGATGAAGGCCGGGGTGGTCGAGGCCCTCGACAGTGCGGCGATCTGCCGCGCCGCCAGGCTGGGGCTGATGATCGGTGGGATGGTTGAGTCGATGCTCGCGATGAGCATGTCGGCCCACGTTGCCGCTGGGCTGGGTGGCTTCACCTTTGTCGATCTCGATACCCCCATGTTCCTGGCTGAAAACCCCTTCATTGGTGGCTTCCGGCAGACTGGCGACCGGCTCGATCTCGACCATATCGGCGCGGGGCACGGTGTGCGTCCGCGGGTTGAGTAGTCGAGCCATTCACGTTGTACCACGCCATCGATGGACAACGCTCCCGCACCAGGGAATAGCCTACTTCTCCCGCCGCTTCCGCGCGATCATGCGCTGCTCGACACGCTCCTCATGCTCTGGGCGCACCATGCGCACCGTGAGCAGCAGCATGAGGAGGGTCAGCAGGAGCGAGATAATGAGGTAGACGAGCCACGGTGAGGGGAGCAGTAGATCACCCTGCAGGCTCGGGATGCTGACCATGAGGGCGTCTTCGCCACTGGCGATCATGGCTGTGCTGATGCCCAAGGCGGTAAACGGGTGCATGCTGAGCAGCAGGCCCATGGCGAGGATGTAGAGTGCGCTACTCATATCGGACCAAGCTCCGACCAGCAGTGAACTGATGACGAAGAGGAAGGGGATACTCAGCAATAGAAGGATGATGCTCCCCTGGGCCATAACAGTAGCAGCCAGTGTCGTGCGCATTGCCGCCGACCAGAAGAGCCCAACGGCAGCATAGCAGACGGCCGTTATCACGAGCCCAACGATGCCGATCACCAGTTCAGCGGCACTGACCCCGCCGAAGAGCAGTGAGATGCCAGCAATGGGCAGTGAACTGAAGATGAGCAGCAGGGCAAAAGCGAGGGCCGAGCTGAGCTTACCCAGCACGATCTGCAGGGGTGAGAGGAGGGTGGTCATGAGCAGATCGTAGGTTTGACGCTCACGTTCACCGGCAATTGATCCCGCCGTCAGGGATGGGGTGATCACACAGACCTGGATGAGACTCACGGTCATGACGGTGATGAAGATAGCCTTACCAATCTCGCGCCCGGCCTCCGGATCACCAATACCGCTGCTAAACGAGCTCGCCGCTGCTGCGTAGACGAGCAGGGTCACCGTAGCAATGATGCTCAGGTAGATGACCAGGATCAGGAGTGCACGGTTCCCACGGATGCGCCCACGCAACTCGCGGATCAATACGGGATTTGAACTAAGGTTCATCTGTTCTCCTTGAGTTTTGTGGGGGGAGTTCTTCGCGGGAGCCAAGCCCCCGTGAGCCCCGAAGGGAGACCTTTTGGGGGCCGTGCCCCCAAACCCCCACCCGGGGGAGTTCTTCACATCCGAAAGACGCCGAAGTTGGTTGGTTCGTTGGGCGCGTTACTTGCAGCAGCAAGACCAAGGGCCAGGGCCTTGCGTGTGTCAGTTGGTACGAGGATCCCATCATCCCAGAGCCGTGCGGTTGCGTAGTAGGGGTTACCCTCGCGCTCATAGGTTTCGAGAATGGGCGCCTTGAACGCCTCCTGCTCCTCCTGGCTCATCACCCGGCCCTGGGCACTCAGGTTGTCACGCCGAACGGTGAGGAGTACCGTTGCCGCCTGCGTTCCACCCATTACACTGATCCGTGCGTTAGGCCACATCCAGAGCAGACGCGGCTGGTAGGCACGTCCACACATCCCGTAGTTACCCGCTCCGAATGAGCCGCCAACGATCACGGTGAACTTCGGCACGGTGGCACAACTCACTGCGGTGACGAGTTTCGCTCCATCTTTGGCAATTCCCCCCTGCTCATACTGTTTGCCAACCATAAAGCCGGTGATATTCTGCAGGAAGAGCAGCGGAATGGCGCGGGCACAGCAGAGTTGGATGAAGTGTGCCCCCTTCAGCGCACTCTCGCTAAAGAGAATGCCATTGTTGGCCAGAATGCCGACGGGCATCCCTTCGATATGCGCAAAACCGCAGACCAGCGTCGTACCGTAGCGCGCCTTGAACTCTTGAAGACGGCTACCGTCGACCATGCGTGCGATCACCTCGCGGATATCGTAGCTCTTGCGACTATCGCGTGGGATAATCCCGTAGATCTCATCAGGATCGTAGCGTGGTGGCTCAGGAGTTTGGAGGGCCCAGTCCGCACGCTGGCGAGCACCCAGGTTAGCGACGATATCGCGGACGATACCCAGAGCTTCACGCTCATCTTCGGCAAAGTGATCCGCTACCCCCGAGAGGCGTGT
Source organism: uncultured Chloroflexota bacterium (assembly GCA_903915775.1). Classification (GTDB taxonomy): domain Bacteria; phylum Chloroflexota; class Chloroflexia; order Chloroflexales; family Chloroflexaceae; genus Viridilinea. The sequence goes on from CAIWUD010000635.1 coordinate 10,014, forward strand.
ATGCACATCAGCGCCACCCAACTCCTCGGCACTCACCTCCTCGCCAGTCGCCGCCTTCACCAGCGGGGGGCCACCGAGGAAGATGGTACCCTGCTCTTTGACAATCACCACCTCGTCGCTCATGGCCGGTACGTAGGCTCCACCTGCCGTACATGAGCCCATCACACATGCGATCTGGGGGATGCCACGGGCCGAAAGCTGCGCCTGGTTGTAGAAGATGCGCCCAAAGTGGTCACGATCGGGGAAGACTTCGGCCTGCATGGGGAGGAAGGCACCACCACTATCGACGAGATAGATGCAGGGGAGTCGATTCTCCTGGGCGATCTCCTGGGCACGGAGATGCTTCTTCACCGTGAGTGGGTAGTAGGTACCGCCCTTGACCGTGGCATCATTCGCGACAATCACCACCTCGCGCCCGCTGACACGGCCTATGCCAGCAACGACCCCTGCACCGGGGATATCGTCACGATAGACGTTGTAGGCCGCCAGGGGGCTGAGCTCGAGAAAAGCAGTCCCCTGATCGAGCAGCAGTTCGATCCGCTCACGCACTAGCAACTTGCCCCGCTCGCTATGTTTGCGGCGCGCATCCTCGCTCCCGCCCCGTGCAGCCCCACTGATCCGCTCGCGGAGTTCCGTAGCCAGCCCACGATGGTAGGCGACGTTCTCACGAAACTCGACGCTATGCGTCTTGACCTGGCTATGAATGAGTGCCATCAGCTAGACCCCCACCCGCGCACGAAACCCTTCCAGTTCGTCCAGGGTCATACTAGCCCCGCAGAGGATGATCACCAGGTGGCGATCCGGCCCAAAGCGCCCATGCAGCCGACGGGCCGCACTGAGGGTACAGGCAGCCGCTGGCTCTACCAGCACCTTGACCTGGTTGAGCAGTTCCAAGAGGTCAACAACGGCTTCGCGATCAGACACTACCACCACCTCTTCGATGTGGCGTCGGGCCAGATCGAGGGTGCGCTCGCTCACCGCCGGTGCGCCCAACGTGGTAGCGAGGGAGGTGATCGCAGCGAGCGTAACCACCCGGCCAGCAGCCAAGGCCTGTCGCATCGCATCAGCCCCCTCAGTCTCGACCCCCCAGATGCGCACATCTGGCTTGTGAGCATGGATTGCCGCAGCAACACCACCGATCATACCACCACCACCAATACTTGCGATCAGATCGGTTACATCGGGGGCAGCAGCCAGAATCTCCAGACCGAGGGTGCCCTGACCAGCAATGACCTCCAGGTCGTCAAAGGGGTGGACAAAGGTCAACCCACCACGCTCGAGCTCCCTGGCCCGGGCAAAGCCCTCGGCCGGGGTGGGCAGCAGCTCCACCTCGGCACCATACGCACGACAGGCAGCAATCGCCGAGGGTGCGCTCGTCTGGAACATGATCACCCGGGCACGCAGGCCGAGGCGCTGCGCGGCAAAGGCGACCGCCTTACCATGGTTGCCCCCACTGACCGCGACCAGGCCCCCAGCACGCTCAGCCTCACTCAGGCTCAGCAGCCGGTTGAACGCACCGCGCGGCTTGAAGGAGCGAGTCTCCTGGAAGAGTTCGAACTTGAGAGACACCCGCGTAGCGAGGAGTTCGCTCAGCTCGCGGCTCGGCAGGAGTGGTGTGTGCAGCAGGTAGGGGGCGATACGCTCGGCAGCCTGCTCGATCATGGTCAGGGTAAGCTCAGAGTGGTCCATTCGGGTGTAGCCCCTCCATCCTATAGCAGATTCTTCAGCTCTTCAGCAGCTTTGCGGGTCATCCCGGGGATCGCAGCGAGCTCTTCGACACTCGCCTTGCGGATACCGTCGAGTGAGCCGAAGGCGCGGAGGAGCGCCTTCTTCCGCCGCGGGCCAATCCCCGGCACCGACTCAATCGTCGAGCTCAGCGTAGCTTTGCCGCGCAGCTTGCGATGGTAGCTGATCGCAAAGCGGTGCGCCTCTTCATCAATACGCTGAACCAGACTCAGCGTATGTCCACTCCGATCGAGGATGATCGGCTCGGGCTGGGTAGGGCGCACCAGATCGAAGCGATTACGATCGGGACCCTTCGCGACCCCAGCAATGGGAATCTGGCCGAAGCCCAGACTGCTCAGCGCGGCTACTGCAGCATTCACCTGGGCCCGTCCACCATCAACGAGCAGCAGGTCGGGTAGTTCGGCCCACTTCTCGCGCAGCTGTCGCCGCTGCACAACCGACTGCTCCGCCTCAAGGGGTGAGGTGGGCTCAGCCCCATCGTCCGACTCGGTTGCCACCGGCTGCTCTTCGCTCGCCAGGGCCTCGGCGGCATGGCGGAAGCGACGGGTCAATACCTCGTGGAGCGAAGCGACATCATTGGCGCCAGAGACGCTCTTGATCTTGAAGCGGCGGTAGGCCGACGATTTTGGCTCGCCCCGCTCAAAGACCACCATACTAGCGACCGAGTCCTGGCCCTGCGTATTGGAGATATCATAACACTCGATGCGCTGGGGGAGCGCAGACAGTTCGAGGAGATCGCGTAGTTCGCTGAGGGCGGCCACCGCCCGTTGCTCGCTATTGAGCCACTGTAGCCGTAACTCTTCCAACTTCTGGCGTGCATTAGCAGTGGCCAGTGCCACCAGATCCTGCCGCTCGCCACTCCGTGGGACACTCAACTCAACCTGTTGCCCACGCTTCTTCTCGAGCCAGGCGGCGATCATCATCGGCTCTTCAACATGGTCGGCCAACAGGAGCGTGGGCGGCACATTGGGCGCCTTATCGTAGAACTGGGTAATGAACGAGGCTAGCAGCGCCTGGTCACTCTCATCCTCAGCCCCCTGGAGGGTAAAGGGTTCCGCATTTACCAGCTTGCCACCGCGCACGAAGAGCACCTGTACAACCGCGCTCCCATCCTCACGGGCGAAGGCGATCACATCCTGATCTTCATCGACACTCCGCAACACCTGCTGGCGCTCCGAGATCTTCTCGATCGCGATGATGCGGTCGCGAAGGGCTGCAGCTCGCTCAAAGTTGAGGGCATCACTAGCCACCTCCATCCCCTGGCGCAGATCATCTACCACCTGCTCGGTCTTCCCCTCCAGGAAGCGACAGACCGCCTCAATGGTGGCGTGGTACTCCTCCTGGCTGACCAGCCCAGGAACACAGGGGCCGAGACAGCGCTTCATCTGGTGGTAGAGGCAGGGACGACCGAGACGGCGGTAGCGCTGAAACTTGTCGTCCTTGCACTCGTAGGGTGGACGGAAGGCAAAGAGGCGGTTGAGTAGGTCGAGGGCTTTGTAGACCGAGCCAGCGCTAGCGTAGGGGCCAAAGTAGCGTGCACCGTCGGCAACGACCTGGCGGGTTGAAAAGACCCGTGGCCACTGATCCTGGAGCGTCACTTTGATGTAGGGGTAGGATTTATCATCCTTGAGCAGAATGTTGTAGCGCGGGCGGTGCTGCTTGATCAGATTCATCTCAAGGAGCAGCGCCTCAAGCTCACTCTGCGTCACGATGATCTCAAAATCGGCAATGTGACTGACCAGGCGGCGCGTTTTCGCACTCAGGCTGCGGGGCGCACCGAAGTATGAGCGCATGCGATCGCGCAGGCGCTTGCTCTTGCCGACGTAGAGCAGCAGACCCTGGGCATCTTTCCAGAGGTAGACCCCTGGTGACTCAGGGACACGACGCAGGCGCTCGTCGAAGGTAACGGGATCGGCCACGGCAGTGTGGGCAAAGTCGGGCATGGGCCGTCCTCAAGGCACGGTTCAAAGCAGTTTGATCGTTCAACGGGAGGGGTGGAGGTCGCATCCCTCCCAAACCGCTCTTGGTAGCGTGAGAGGGTAGCGTCGGCGCAGTCAAAACTGAAGCGTGCCTAGCGGGCTGCTTCCGAAATCTCGATCCATGCGCGCTCAGCACCACTCAGTTTACCAAAGACGTCGAAGATCTTCTTAAACAGCCCATACTTCGCATCCAGAGAGCGCTTGGCAAGCTGGATCTCCTCGGGGCTGCTCAAGAGCCGGGCCTGGGCTTCTACCGTGGGGCCGAGGGGCTTTCCCGCCTGATCTGACGGGCCAATCTCAACGCGCCCACTATTGCGGATACGCTTCACTTTACCCGCACTCATGTTGGTCATAACGTAGAGGCGGCCAGCGTGTTCGGCAAACCAGATCGGGGTCTTCACCGCCACCCCATTCTTACGGAACGTGAAGAGGTTGGCATACTGATGGTTGTGTAACAGGCTGGAAAGCTGCGCTGATTGATGGTCTGACATGGTTTGATGGCTCACTTCTTCGATTGTTAGATTGGAGGTATGGCTGATTCGGCGCGACCATACCGTCTCATTGTACCACCGTCCCATCAGGCA
>CAIWUD010000636.1 GCA_903915775.1 uncultured Chloroflexota bacterium
GCTGCGCCCTCCACACCTCCCGGAAGCGGGTCAAGCTGGTTTGAACCATGCCTCAGGGGACGATCACGATATGTTACAATGAAAGGCGACGGTAGAGTTGGCTCTTCGTAATGCCTCAACTCTGGAGCTCAGACTCGTGCAGCAGGATCAGGTGGTTGAACTAGATCGAGGCTCCCACAAGGGCTTGTGGACAGAAGCAGACTATCTTGTGCTCACCAATCGGACAAACCAACTGATTGAGTTTACTGATGGTGAACTTGAGCTCCTAGCGATGCCCACGCGATCCCATCAGCTCTTGGTGCGTTGGATGTTCCTCGCCCTCTTCACCTTTCTCCAGACGCGAGGTGGGGTTGTACTCTTCGCACCACTGCGGCTCCAGATCCGCCCAGGGAAAGTGCGCGAACCCGATATCTTGCTGATCTGCGATCCCGCTGATCCGCGCAATCAGGAAGCTTTCTGGCTCGGGGCAGATCTCGTGGTAGAGGTTGTGAGCCCCGACGACCCTGAACGCGATACCAGAATCAAGCGTAGCGACTATGCTGAGGCAGCCATTCCCGAGTACTGGATCGTGCACCCGCTCGACGCGACCATCACGGTGCTGACCCTTACCGATGGGAGCTACACGGAGCATGGGATCTTCCGGCGAGGGGATGCTGCTCATTCATCCCTACTGAAAGGCTTCAGCGTGAGTGTCGATGCGCTGTTTGACGCCAGGTAGGCTCACCATTTCGATGCACTGTTGGCCAGAAGGCCTGCACATAGTAGCCACTGGGAGGAGTACGTGGCACAGAAACTCTTGATTGTTGGCGCAGGGCCAGGTGGCATGGCAACGGCGATGCGTCTTGCTGCTGCAGGGTACGAAGTAGCGATCTACGAGGCCGCCGACCGCGTCGGTGGGCGTATGCGTGGCTTGGATCTCGGTGCGTACCAGTTTGACACTGGTCCAACCATCCTGCAGGTGCCCCACATCTACGAAGAACTCTTCGCGACCTGTGGCCTCCGCTTTGCCGACTATGTCAAGCTGATTCGGCTTGAGCCCAATACACGGATCAAGTTTTGGGACGATACGCAGATCGATCTAACCTCGGATAGTGCGGCGTTCAAGGCTCAGCTCGCACACTTTGGTGCCGACCTGCCGGCGGCCTACGATCGTTGGTACGCCGAGCATCTCCGGAAGAATGTGATCGGCTACGGCCCCTACCTGGGCTCACCGGTGCGATCGCCACTGGGCTATCTGAAGCCCGCCGAGATTGCTGCTGCACTCCCCTTCCGCCCCTGGGAGAGTCTCTACGAGCATTTCCAGCGCTTCTTTCCCGACGAGCGCCTCGTCTACGCCATGGGCTACCAGGCAAAATACCTGGGGATGCACCCGACGGCCTGTTCGAGTGTCTTCAGCCTAGTGACCTTTCTAGAGTTCCACTACGGCATCTGGCACCCTGAGGGTGGCTTCCGCGCACTTGCCCGTGGGTTGGCCCGTGCCGCCCAGGATCTGGGGGTAGAGATCCATCTCGGACGCTCCGTCCGCCAGGTGATCGTGGAGGGTGGGAAGGCCACCGGGTTGCTGCTCGCTGACGGCGAGCGGGTGCGTGGCGATGCGGTAGTGATCAATGCCGATTTTGGTCATGCACTTCAGAACCTGCTGCCGGACCATGCCCGGGGACGCTACAGCGATAGCTGGTTGGCGAAGAAGGAGTTCTCCTGCTCAACCTTCATGCTCTACCTCGGGGTCGATCGGCGCTGGGAAGATCTGCCTCACCACCAACTCTACCTCTCGGGCAACATCCGCCGCCGCGACCCACTCTGGGCGCGGAGCGCGATCCTCGATGAGGAAGATCCCTCGTTCTACGTCTGCAACCCCACGATCGTTGATCCGGCGAACGCCCCGAGTGGCCACAGCACCCTCTTCGTCCTGGTACCGGTGCCTAACTTACGCTACCCCATCGATTGGAAAGCTAAGCATGGGCCTTACCGCGAGCGCATCCTGCGCCAGATGACCAAACTAGGCTTCGAGGATGTTGAGCGGCACATCGTTACCGAGCA
>CAIWUD010000637.1 GCA_903915775.1 uncultured Chloroflexota bacterium
ATGCCTGCCTGAATCGTAGATCATCAGGGAATCGTGCCAGACCAGCGCGTGCCGCCTCAGCAGCCTGCTTCGGCAGATCGCGACTCAGGGCCAGATCAATTGCCCAAGCAATCGCATCAGACGACTGATATTCCCATGGCATACGACAATCACCCTTCTGGAAGCGTAAAGTACATCTCGCACAGCGCCTCAATGATCGCCGACGCCGAACGGAGGTAGCACAGATGTGGCGTCTGATGAGACATACGGCACTCCTTTTCAGCGTATCAAGTCGGTGCTGCTACCGCAAGAAAACTGCGCTACAGTGTATCATCCTGTGTACGGATGAGCAGGAATAGAACGAGTTTCGTGACTCAGCGACCCAGCCCACCCAGCGAGCCTTACTCGACTCCGATCCAAGTGTCTAGGTGTCAACCACCCAAATGAACCATTCTGAGGGGAGATAGCGGCCTGGTAGGTGTACGCTAAACAGTGGTGGTTACCAGGACTTAAAAACATGAGCAGATTGGGGCAAACTTTCGGTGCTTAGAGCCAAAAGATTGAAGCGACGTTTGGGTGCCAAGCCCAGAGCATCCGGGAATGGGTTGAGGCGGCGGATGGGCATAGCGAAGCTGCCCATCACGCGGAGGTCGTGCAGGAACGCGACCTGAGCCAGGTACAAGCCGATGCGATCCATGTCAAGACGTCATCAGGATCGTGTGTATGGCGATGGCGAGGATGGTCAGCACGCGGCTCTGGTTGGGCGGGGGGGCAGCGCCCACCGTGACCGGGATCAGATCGTGCGTCTGGTCGCGATCGTGGCGGCGTGTGCCCAATGGGGTCCCCGGTTGTGTGTGACCGATGGCTTGTCGACGTGCATATTGAGGTCGTGCGCAAGGCATTCCGAACCCGTCAGCCCGGCATCAGCGGACGGCCACGGCTGATTCCATGGCCCGATCTGGCCATTGCCCAGGTCGTCAAGCAGTACGCCGGGCAGGCGGTGACGGGCACCATCCATCGCCTGGTGCATGGCACCGTGCCGACTTTTCTGACCCAGTTGTGGAGTACGCCGGGCTGTCAGTGGAAGAAGGCCAGCCAGAGCCAGACGGGTCTTCGTACCAGCCGCGCTGCACGAGCCGCCGCTGACCGTACGAATCACCACCAGCGGGCGGATGGCGCACTCAGCCAGATGGTTGTCGGCGTGCAAGCCGGGAACCAGCATAAACGGAAACAGCTCGTCCTCATGACGCAACAGCCGCTTGGCCAATGCCTGGCAGGAAATGATCCTTCACGCGAACAGAGCGCATCCCCAGGGTGTGCGTCTAGCTCGTCAACCGCACCGCCTGCGCTTCGCGATCCGGGGGCAGCGCCTAAGCATGCGCGGCCACCCACGTCTTGGCCGTGTCGTGGATGGCCCGCACCGCCTGCGCCCACCCCTGGACGGTGACGTCCTGGGGATGTGCCTCCTTCAACACATGCAGATCGCGCAGCAGGTGAACCCCACAACGCTGGTGCTTGCTAGGATCGTCGTGATAGCCGACAGAGCAGTCACTCACCAGATGGCCGGTGAACGGACCGTTCAGGATGCGCTTCATGACGGTCTGCACACAGGACCGGTCGTACTCATAGGAACGCACCGCATCGTCACCGGGCGTGCTGAAGCTCCAGATAGAGCCGTTCTGGCCGTTCTTGCGCCACCCGGTCTCATCACCGTGCAAGATGCGGCTCTGCCGGGCCTGCGGTTTGAGCGCATCCACAGCGGGCGGTACGGCCTGGCGCACGACGTGCAGGATTACTTGGATGCTGCCGACACTCAGGATCAACTGGTGGAGACTGCGCAGATAGCAGCAGATGGCGGCCAGCGGCAGGTGCAACGTGGTACGCAGATAGGCGATCAGGCAGAGGCCAGACGCACCCCGATTCAACTGCGGCCCAGCCCCTGTCTCCAGAGGTCGAGCTTCGGGCTGTGCCAGCGCTGGTGGCAGACTGGGCACCAACGTTTGATGACGCGGTGCTCCACGATCTCGACCGGTACGGGCGGTGGCAACTCGATCACCTGCCGCGTGTAGTCTATACGTTCGCCCCACAAGGGGTAGTGGCAGTCGGGGCAGTGATCGAGCGCCTGCGTGACCGTCCGGGTCGGCGTCTCGCGCTTCCGAGCCTGGTTATGGCGGGGCGCGCGCTTCTTGCGCGGTGGTGTGGACGCGGCGTGGGCGGGGTTGTTCGGCTTGACGAAGGGAGGGGTGGGGCGGGCCGTTGCTGCTCGAGCTCTACAATCCACGCCAGTGCAGCCGCCAATTGCTCCTGCAACTGGGCAACCAGAGTACGGATGTCGGCATGCTCGGCCCGCAGGCGGGTGTTCTCTTTCTCAAGCATCATGGCCGTGCGTATACCACCGTGTAGGAGAAGGGTGAATAGGTACGAGGAAGGGAGTAAAATGTTAAAATTGTAGACAATTTTGCGCATTTCCTGTAAACTATCGAGAGAAATAAGCTTATTATCCTCACTCGCTCATGGTGAAGCGAGCGAGCGGATCGCTGCCATGCTGATCGAGTTCACTATTACGAACTTTCGTTCATTTCGCGATGAGCAGCGTTTCAGCCTTGTAGCGAGCAACGCCGATAAAACGCTCACCGATAATGTGAGCGTCGTCCCAGGTTTTAAGCATCGGCTGCTACGCAGTGCGGTCATCTACGGCCCAAACGCCTCAGGGAAGAGCAATCTGATCCTCGCCCTGGGCTTTGTCCACCTACTGATCCTGCGTGCGGCCCAGAGCGCTCCGACGCCCGGTTACCGCCTGCTCGATCATCCGTTGCTCAAACCTTTTGCCTTGGAGATCGCTAGCAGCACTGCGCCGACGCGCTTCGAGTTCCATCTGCTGCACGAAGGGGTGCGCTATCAGTATGGTCTTGTGCTGGATCGCTGTGCTATTCGCGAAGAATGGTTGATTGCCTATCCGAAGGGGCAACCCCAAATCTGGTTTGAGCGGCACTGGCGGGGTTCTGTCGGTGAAGATACACAGCCGAGCCAACCCGGTCGCGAGCAGACGCCTCTCTTTGACTCTAGCGAGTTTGATCTGCTTAGTCGTGGTGATGCTGATCGCTACACATGGTATTTTGGCCCAAGGCTCACTGGTGAAAAGCAACGCTTAGCTGACCTATCACGGCTTGATGTGCCATTTCTTTCGACAGGGGCAACCTTTGGTAATCAGCAACTCCGCCATGTCTTCGACTGGTTTGCTCGTAAGTTGAGCGTACTCAATGTGTGGGGACGTCCTGATCTTGTTAGCGAAACAGCAAAACGGACAATAGATAATCCTGGTTTGCATGCAAAAGTTCGCGATCTGTTGGCGCATGCTGATTTTGGGATTAAGGATTTCCGGGTACAAGAAATTCCGATCAAGGAAGACTCCAAGCTCGGTGATTTCCCGGAACAACTGTTACATGGTATGGATAGCTTGGATTTCCACCGGGTAGATATTCGCATGCGTCATAGTGCACCAAGTATGCCAGAAAAAAGCGTAGAATTCGAACGTGATGACGAGTCGCTTGGGACACTGCGTTTCTTTGGTCTCATTGGCCCAGTAGTGGATGCTTTAAGCAATGGCAGCACATTATGTGTTGATGAGTTTGATGGTAGTTTGCATCCGCTCTTGGTACGCCAGTTGATTGAGCTTTTTCATTCATCAGAGACAAACCCCTTGCAGGCACAACTAGTCATCAACACGCATGATGTAACGCTGCTTGACAGTCAACTTTTTCGGCGTGATCAGATCTGGTTTACAGAGAAGTACCCCGATGGAGCTACACGCCTAACCCCCTTAACTGACTACCATCCCCGTAAGGAAGAATCGCTTATGCGCGGATATTTACAGGGACGCTATGGTGGCGTGCCGTTGCTTGATGAATTGCCATCACGTTCGGCTTACCAGCGCAGAGAAATGCACGTACCAAACCATGGAGACCAACCGAGCAATGGTGTGGACAATGGCACGACGGACATGTGACCAACTAACTCATCGAGCACGGAATGATACAAGTTTCAGTCGCCGGGTGGCTTCGCGGGAACCGCGTCCCGTACTACTGATTGTCTGTGAAGGTGCGGCAACTGAAGATCGCTATTTTCATGCTTGGCGGAAGAATGCGCGTCTGACGACGATAACCATTGAGATCTATGGACGAGCAGGCCAGGCGAACGAAGTTGTTACCGAGGCGATGCAGCGTCGCGATCAGCGTCAAACAGCATATGATCGCGCTACACGTCGGAAACAGAGTGCCGATCCGCCATTTGATCAGGTGTGGTGTGTTTTTGATCGTGAAGGACAACATGAAGTTGCTGGCTTTCATGAAGCGGTACAACGAGCGAGTCATGGGCAAATCAAGCTCGCTATTTCAAATCCTTGCTTTGAGTATTGGTATCTGTTGCACTTTCACGATACCGGTACACCGTTTCATCACGGCCAAGAAGTTAAACAGGCGTTGCGCCGATACATTGAGAACTATCAAGAAGGTGGCGATTATATGAAACACTTACTGCCACAGACTTACATTGCCATCGATCGTGCTCGTCAGCGTTATGAGCACCACCCTGAACGAGCACAGGATCGCTTTCCCAACCCATCAACAACCGTGTACGAGTTAGTTGCAAGCTTTGAGGCTAGGGATGGTTCGTAGAAGCTTATTCCACTTCACACCTGAACCGTCCTCCTGAATTTCAAGCCGGGGCAACCGTACGCGACGTAACTACCCACGACACCCAGTTGTAAAAAGGCTCCTGATAACCCTGCTCGTCCCTCCCCCTTCCCATAGGTACTGTGCCTCAATAATATTACCAGGTTAGCCGGGCTATTGGTCAGGTGGTGGGGATGGGTGTGGTTTACGAAGCCATTGATCAGCGTCTCAATCATACCGCTCCACCCGTGTACAAGCCGCACCGCCCTTACCGACGGGGACATGCTATCTGCATCAGCCACGAAACCTGTTTGGATTGACAAATCAGTGCAGATGTGCTAGAACGCATCCCATGGGGCATAGCTCATGTCGCCTCTAGCCTACCAGATGAGGGTGTACACGGGCACGATCACCAGGCAACACGTGGACGTCCCGGGTCATACCTCACCGGTTGACGCTCATATGAGGCGATGAAACGAGCCTTCCGTACGATTGGCGAGCCGCACCAGAACCGCCATCACTTCACCGGGGGGTGAACCGTTGACCACACGCAACATCTCCCATCACGCCGTCACGGCAGCGCTCATCGCCGATGGCTGGACTATCACGCACGATCCCTACCGGATTACCTACGGCGGGAGCGAGAGGTATACCGATCTCGACGCTGAGCATCCCCACCTTGACGTGGTACTGGGTGCTGAACGTGGTGCGCTCACCATCGCGGTGGAGATCACGACCTTTACCGGGCTGTCAGTACTGACTGATTTCCAACAAGCCATTGGTCAGTACCTGCTCTATCGTTCCTGGATGCGCCAAACCGATCCACAGCGCTGGCTCTACCTCGCGGTCGACGTCGATGCAGCGACCAGCGTATTTTCCCAGGAGCTCTTCCAGATGGTTGCCGACGATGCGCACCTTCGGCTGATCGTCATTGATCTGGATGCGGAAAGGATCAGGGAGTGGAAGCGGTTTCCTACCGCCGATACTTCATGATCTGTGCACTGAGCGACCGTGCGGTAACCAGTGCATGGGACAACGTCGAGACCCTGCTGATCTTCGATACCCCCCACGACC
>CAIWUD010000638.1 GCA_903915775.1 uncultured Chloroflexota bacterium
CCTGGGCCAAGGCCGCTAGTGCAGCCGTCTCGGCTTCGACCGTCTCGGGGGTGCCATCGGCCAGCATCAGGAGCATCGCCCCAATGTTGCGTGGCAGCCCTAGAGACAGGTAGCTCTCGACCGCAGCCAGGCAGGCATCGTCCATCAACTCTAGGCCTGCTGGCAGAAGCCCCGCGGCCATGATCCGCTCCACGCTGCTGCAGGCTGTCTCGAGATCGCGGAAGAGCGCCATGCTCGTGCGACGCGCCGGTGGACGGGGGAGGAGGCGCAGGGTTGCCTCCGTAATGAGGCCCAGGGTGCCCTCGGAGCCAACCATGAGTTGGGCCAGGCTTGTGTCGATCCCTTGACCATTCAGGCCATCGCCCCAACGCACACTGCTGCCGTCGGCGAGGATCGCGGTGAGGGCGAGCAGGTAGTCGGCAGTCACCCCATACTTCACACAACGTGGCCCACCGGCGTTACAGGCCAGGTTGCCGCCGATCGTTGAGGCGGTCTGGCTCGAGGGATCGGGTGGGTAGAAGAGCCCGTGCGCCTCAGCGGCGCGCTGCACCTCAGCGGTGATCGCCCCCGCACCAACGTGTGCCACGCGCTGGAGCGGATCGATCGTGATCTGGTCGAGCCGATTCAGCGCGATCACCAGGGCGCCGGGGCTGGGCACACTCCCACCAGCCAGGCCACTGCCAGCCCCACGACTCACCACTGGTAGGCCATGTGCGGCGGCTACCCCCACGAGTGCAGCAACTTCACTGCTGTTAGCCGGCAGGGCTACGGCGAATGCACTCCCTGTGGGGCGGGCAAGCGAGGCGTCAAGGTCGTAGCAGCCAACCTCTTCAGGCCGGGTGAGCAGGTAGCGTGGGCCAACCACTGCACGGAGTGCATCCAGCACCCCTTGCCGGTCAACAGGGGCGCGACGGGGTGGCGGGTTGAGGCGGGGGAGTGGGAGGGGGCTGAGGGTGCCGAGCTCGCTCGCGGCGACGGCACCAGCGGCGTGGGCGAGGGTGGCTAGGTGGTGTAGGAGCCTTAGATCATGCTCCGTGGTAACCATGATAAGGTGGAGTGAGCCCAGACCAGCATCGCCCCATAGCCGGAGGTGTTGGCTGGAAGGGCCCACGACGGTGCGCACCTGAGCTACCAACGGCGCCAACTGCACCCGTGGCAGGCTTAGATCGAGAGTTCGTGCAGCCCCAGCAGCAAGCTGAAGGGCGGCCAACTCCTCCCAGTAGGCCCAGGGTGCACTGCTACCAACGAGGAGCTCACCACCTAACTCGTGGGCGAGGCGCTCAAGCTCCACCTGTTGGCGTTCGAGCAGTGCAGGTTGCCCCTCGAGCTCAGCCAGCAGTAGCCCACTTCCATCGGCATCCTCAGCCAGAGCCAGGGCACTCAGGTCAAGCCCCGTTCCACTCAGTTGCACCCCAAGTTGACAGGCCCGAGCCGGGTCGGCGCAGCGGACAAGACTAACCAGGCGCCTGGCTGGTAGTGGACGGAGGCTGAAGGTCACCCCTTGCAGCTCTCCCAGACCAAGATCGCCTCCAGCCAGGGCGCGGTTGAGCCCGTAGCCGGTCGCTCGCTTCATTGTCGGTCCACCGATGGTGAACGGTTGGCCTTCAGGAGTAGTGAGGTGGGCTGCACGCACATAGCGCCCGATCGAACCATAGCGGAGGCGGCGGCGTCCGCCCGCGTTACGCGCCACAAGTGTTGCCAAGCTCAAACCCACCTGCAGCGGAGCGATCGGCAGGCAGAGCCCGTGGGGCGCCAGGATCGCATTGAGTGCCTCGATCGTCAGATCGGCCGGGGCTGTCGCGAGGAGTGCACCCGCTTCTACCACCACGTTGCGGTCAGTTGCTGAGTTGATCTGCGGCATCTACTTCCAGAGGGTATTCCAGAGATCCTGAATCGTTGTCTGAACTCCGGCGATGGTCTGACGGATCGGATCGGGGGCGAGGCGGGCATCGAGACGGAGCCGTGCGTCCTCAATCACCTCACTCAGCAAGCGGTGAGACTCGGCGGCGTAGAGGCGGGTGAGGAGTTCGGTATAGGCTTCGATCAACTCCTGCCGATCAGCCTTGGGGGTCTCGGCAAGGAGATTCTCAAGAATCTGTCGCGTGTGGTCACGAAAAGAATCAATAGACATCATCACCTCAGCGACCTTGTGGTAGCAGGTAGATCGTGGCTACTCCTCCTGGTCACGGCGGAGCACTTCCCGCGAGCGTCCACCCTCAGGAGGGCCGACGACACCCTGCTGCTCAAGCAGATCGATCAACTGCGCTGCTTTACTATAGCCGATACGGAGCCGACGTTGGAGCAGTGAGGCTGATGCGCGCTGGTGCTGCTGTACCAGGTCGATCGCCTGGCCAAGCAGGTGATCCTGCTCATCGGCCGAGAGAAACTCGGCCGGCGGTCGGAACGTCTCCTCAGGCGTGGTGGGGGTTGGTGGCGTAGGCGTAGGGTTGGGGCGTGGACCGGGGAGCGTCCCGCTGTAAGGGGGGCCATTCAGTCCGAGCGAACCACCCGGCTTTGCCCCCTGCTGCTGATCACGCACTTCTGGCTCAGGTGGCGTCGCGCTGCGCCAGAACGCCACCAACTTCTCTACCTCGCGATCAGAGACATAGGTGCCCTGAATACGCACCAGTTTAGCCGCATCGGCGGCCATGTAGAGCATATCGCCGCGACCGAGGAGTTGATCGGCACCGGGAACATCAAGAATGACCCGACTATCGACCTGGGAGGTGACAGCGAAGGCGATACGTGAGGGGAAGTTCGCCTTGATCAGACCGGTGATCACATCAACTGAGGGGCGTTGCGTCGCAATAATCAGATGGATCCCCGTTGCGCGAGCCATCTGGGCTAGGCGGCAGAGGTGGGTCTCAACCTCATCGGGTGCCATCATCATCAGGTCGGCCAACTCATCGATCACAATCAGAATGTAGGGCATCGGCTCAAGATCGGCCCGACGGCGGGCGAGCTGCTTATAGCTCTCGAGGTTGCGCACTCCGAGACGGGCGAAGATCTTGTAGCGTCGCTCCATCTCACGAGTTGCCCACTTCAGGGTTGGCACGACACGCTGCAACTCGGTGACCACCGGTGAAAGCAGGTGGGGAACCTGATTGTAGACGATCATCTCAACCATCTTGGGGTCAACCAGGATCAGCTTGAGCTCATCGGGGGTATGGCGCAGCAGGAGGCCGCAGATGAAAGCGTTGATGGCCACCGATTTCCCCGAGCCGGTAGAGCCAGCAACGAGCAGGTGGGGCATCCGGGTCATGTCGGCCACCACAGGGCTCCCGCTGATATCCTTCCCCAGCGGGAGCTTCAGTTTCCCCTTGCTCTGCTCAAACTCCTCACTATCGACCACTTCGCGCAGGCCAACCACCGAGATAGAGGAGTTCGGAATCTCGATGCCAACCGCCGACTTCCCTGGAATCGGTGCCTCGATACGGATCGACGAGGCGGCTAGGGCCAGGGCGAGATCCTTTTCCAGGGCGGTGATCTTGCTCACCTTCACCCCCACCGCTGGCTGAACCTCAAACTGGGTGACGGCTGGGCCAGGGTTCACATTCACCACCTGGGCCTCGACCTTAAAACTGGCCAGTGTATCCTCGATCGTTCGTGAGAGTGCACGAATATCGGTGTCGCCCATCCGTCCATCGGACGAGGTCTGCTCGAGTAGGCTGAGCTCGGGTAGAGGCCATGCCCGCTGTACATGGGTAATCTCCAGCCCATCGAGGGGCTCCTGAACGACCTCAGTTGGCGGGGGGGGGCGGGGGAGGCGTTGCGGCTCCCGTGGGTGGCGGGGTTGGCTTGGCCGCCTTTGCTACCGCAGGCGGCGGCTCAGCTTTTGCAGGGGTCGCAGTCGCACTACCGGGGCGTTGGAAGAGGCTCGCTCGGGTTGGGCGGGCAGCGATCGGCGTAGGAATGATCGGCTCAGCATCATCGCCTTGGGGCGGCAGGGTAAAGGGTGGATCTGCGGGATCCGGTGCCGCCACAGAGGCCGACGGGGTAGGCAGACGTGCCCCACTCCAGAGCATGGCCCAGAGGGCGGCACTTCGCTTGGCGATACTCACGAGCAGTTCGCGCAGGGTGAGGTTGAAGGTGAGGAGCACCCCGATCAGCCCAAGCACTACCACCACCAGCGTTGCTGCGGGGCGACCAATCGCCTGATCGAGCAACTGAACGAGCCAGAAGCCGACCCATCCGCCACCCTCATCGGCGCGGAGCTCCAGGGGAAGGGCGTGGGCCGGTAGTTCGAGCAGGCAGAGGATCATACTGATGATAAGCAGCGTACCAGCCACGTGGGCCCCACTGAGCCGCGAGTCGCGAAACTGCTCCTGGATAAGGATGGCCATGCCCAACATCCCAAGGGTGATCGGCACGAAGAGCGCACCCTGTCCAAAGACCTGGCGCATCGTGGTGACGTAGAAACTACCGACGCCACCGGAAACCCCGGTGACGAAAAAGATCATCGTGACGAGGGCAATCGTGATCAGCCCCAGAGCAAACAGATCGCGCTGATGCTCGGGACGCAGCCAGTCGGGGGGCTGCTCGGTTCGTGCCGCACGGCGGGGCGTGGGCATTTTAGGCGCTGCTTTACGCCCACCCGAGGCTCTCTTCCCACTACCTTTCGCGGCCATACCAGGCACCTTGCTCTGTTCTGAACGTCTGCTTCAGTATAGCACAGCCATGCGCCATACTGCAGAGGAGCAAGGACGAGCGGGTATGCGCTTTTGGGGTAAGTCAACGGGACTTCCCTGTGCACCCTGTACCCATGACTGCACCACCTACTACTTCTGGTACAATCGGGTGCGCAGCTAGGTCGGCGAGGCCACCCTACGGGAGGCGTGGAGGGCGTAGCCCTCCACAAAACACCCTCACCCAGAGAGGTGTGGAGGGCGTAGCCCTCCACAAAACACCCCCACTCAGCCTTGGTACCGCCAGACCGTAACGTCGGCGCAGCCGACATTGAACCATGCCTAAGGAGTACCATGACAAGCGCTGCTTCAGCTACGGCGCGAGGACGTGACCGAGGGGCGATTCCAGGCGCACGATGGCTCGGTGATCCCCGTCCCTACCTCTTCCTCGCCCTCCTGACGGCTCTGCTGCTCAGTATAGCCTACACCATCCGACCGACCGTGCGCGTCGACCTGGGTGGCGATCATGACGCGATCTTCCTCCAAAACTTCCATCGGCGTGAAATCGATGCCAATGGCCCAACCGTCACGATTGCCTGGCCAGCGGATCAAGCGACGCTCACTCTACCAGGACGTCGGAATGGTGAATGGATGGCGACCCTCCGTGCAGCCCCTGGTCAGCCGCCCGGTGTGCTCGACGAAGCGGCCGTCGCGGTCAATGACATCCGCGTGACGATGGCGCGCCGTACCGCCGACTCGATTGTGACCTACCTCCCTGCCGAACTTGTAGCAGCTGAGACGCTCACCTTCAGCCTCGTTTCTCCGCTGGTTGGCGATCCAGCGCCACCACTAGGCATGGTCGGCGCGATCCTCCTCGCTCCTGCACGTACCTTTCGCTGGAGCCAAGCCGAGAGCTCGGTTGTGCTGCCATACCTGGGGCGTGGTAACTGGCTGGTCAAGTTCAACGTGGTCACCCGTCACCCCGATGGCATACCGCTCGGGGCGACCATCACCCCTGGCGATCACCCGGCGATCAACCTTCCAGAGAGTGGCACCCAACGTCGGGTACAACTGCTGGTACCTGCAACTGCCCTCCGCGATGGGAGTTTGACCCTCACCGTACGCTCAAAAGTCTACGCTGATCCGCGTCCCCTAGGGCTCATGCTCTCCAGCTTGGTGGTAGGACCTGCCGGTGAGGTTCGCCCGTCGATGCTCATACCACCCCTGGGCGGCCTCTTCCTAGCCTGGCTCATCATCCTTGGCACCTTCACCACCCTCCAGATCGCCATTGGTGGGGTAGCGCATGGACAGGGGTGGCGCGCCACCCCAACACTCTGGATCACCGTAGGGCTCTCCCTCGTGGCCATGGTCGGCAGTTGGGCCCTCGTTAGCGCACGCTTTCCAAGCAGTTTTATGCTCCCTCGCCTAGCTGCCCTAGCCGTTGGGAGTGCCCTACTGGCCCTGATCCTCAGACTGCTGAGCCAGCGACTCTTCACCTTCGCCGGTGTCTCCCTCACCGCTGATGAGCCGACAGCGGTTCCGCCCAAAGCCCGCATGGGTGGCGAGCGCATGCTCAGCATCCTCCTCGTGATCGTTATGATCAGTTTCTGGCTCAAGGCGGTGGGGGTGATCTACCCCTACTTCGTTGCCATCGATGTCAACTGGCACATGACCCGTGCGCAATGGATCCTCAACGGTAGCCTCCCCCTCCTCTACAGCACTAACAGCCCGCTCAACGAGACGACCATGCCCACGGCTGAGTGGGGCGAGAATCGTCCAGTTATCCCCTACTCGCCGTGGTTCCATATGGTGGCGACGATCTTCGCCTTCGTACCCTTCATGTCGATGGATACGGCTGCCAACTTGACGAGCTTACTCCTCGATAGTTCGCGGATTATCCTGATCGCCCTGATCGCCCTACGTGCCGGTCTCAGTCGCCGCGGTGCACTCCTCGCCGGGGCGACCTACGCCGTCTTACCGGTCGCCTTCCTTCTCCACTCCTGGGGCAACCTCCCAACCGCCTTCGGACTCTGGCTCACCCTCGTCTGCAATACCATCATCATCTGTGCATGGGATCGGCTCCACGAACGGCGGGTGATGATCACCCTCTCCGTACTCCTGCTCATGACATTCTTACTCTACACCGTCACTGGTGTTTTCATGGGCTTTTTCCTGGTGCTGCTCACCATCCTCGTCTGGCTGAACGGGCTGCGTGGTACGGAGTGGGCAAGACCACGTCGGCAACTGGTGCCCCTCTGGAGTGCGGCAGGTGTGGCTATTGCCCTGGCGATCCTGATCTACTATGGGCAGTACATCCCGCTGATCATCCAGCAGACGATTCCCTACATGCAGACCGTCTTCACCCAGGGGCCGCAGAGCGTTGGTGTGGTCCGACCACCCTTTGGCTCCTACCTCTGGACCTTTATCCCCCACCTGGACTACCGTATCTGGCCGGGTGACTACCTCTACTACGGACTGGCCATTCCGCTCATCTTTACCATCCCCGGCTTCATCGCCATGCGTGAGCGGTTCCTACCATGGATCGCCTTCGCTACCTGGGGCAGCGTAGCACTTCTCTTCATGCTGGCTGGCTATCGCATCTCCATGGTAGACAAACAGCTCTTCTACCTCCTCCCCGTCATCTGCATCTGCTGGGCGCTCATCGCCGATCGCATCTGGGCTCGCTGGAACTGGGGGCCATGGATTGTTGTGGCCACGCTGGCTTACTCACTCTACACCGCGCTCGACCAGTGGCTGCTGCGCATTGTGACCTCCCGGGTGATCGATTGAGCTCTGTTTCGGCCTGGCTGCGCCGCTGGTGCCTTCTGGCACCACCACGGTAGGGCAACCATGGGGGGTTGCCCTTACGGCATTTGGTCACATGCCAACTATATGCTATACTTTTCCCAGTTTCGCCGCCAAACGTCGGTATTGTTGTGCACACGTTCAACCTTCCCGTAGGGAGACCCCTCCTCCCACGTAGCGCGTTATCGCCAAAGTGTGCAGCGCAGCCACATGAACGTCTGACGAGAATAGCGCGATGCTAGCTACCTATGCTTTTGTCGGAATCTTTTTCGTCGCGGCAATCAGCTTTCCAATCGCCCCTCTCGTCCTAGCCTTCCTGTTACGACCGAAGCGTCCAACCCCGCTCAAGCAGTCGACCTATGAGTGTGGTCTGGAGGCGATCGGTGATCTGCGTGTCCAGTTTAAGGTTCAGTACTACCTCTACGCTCTTGCCTTCGTGATCTTCGACATAGAGGTTGTGTTCCTCTACCCCTGGGCAGTAGCGTTCAACCAACTTGGCCTCTACGGCTTCACCGCAGCTGCACTGTTCCTGCTCATGCTGCTTGCCGGCCTCGTCTATGAGTGGCGCAAGGGTGCCCTCGAATGGGTGTAGCGGGTCGGGCTCCGGCATCTCCGCGAGTCTGCCTCTGGAAATTGAGCCTCCATGCCTGACGAGAAAGAGATCCAGTTCGATCTGGAACGACAAGGCGTCTTCCTATCAACGGTCAACCGCTTCTACAACTGGGGTAGGCGCTCCTCGATCTGGCCCATGGCCTTCGGCCTCGCGTGCTGCGCGATCGAGATGATGGCTTTTGGCCTCAGCCGCTACGATGTTGCACGCTTTGGAGCGGAGCTTTTCCGTGCTTCACCACGCCAGGCCGACCTGATGATTGTCGCCGGAACAGTGACGAAGAAGATGGCACCTCAGGTCGTGCGGCTCTACAATCAGATGGCTGAGCCACGTTACGTCATCTCCATGGGCGCATGTGCGACATCTGGTGGTCCCTTCCGCGATGGCTACAATGTGCTACGTGGTATTGATCTGCTCATCCCTGTTGATGTCTATGTGCCTGGTTGCCCACCCCGCCCCGAGGCACTGCTCCACGCCCTGATGACCCTCCAGGATCAGATCGATCGGCAAAAGTTGGGGCGTGTACGCTGGTATGGCGAGGGCCCTAAACCCCAGACGAGCGACTTTCCCGTGCCTACCTTCGGTGCCCAGGGCCTCGAACTTGATGGACGCCTGATCGACCCTGTCGGTGGTCTGCCCCTCGTTGGCCCCTACACCTCTCCGGAGCATGGCGAGGTGCGGAGTGGCCGGATCGAGCATCCCGAAGTTGTACGCCGCTTTCCAATTATGGATCCAGCGGTCGAGCTTGAGCACGCGCTCAAGGCGAAGGGCGTCTCACCCGAAATTGCCGCCAATGATCTGAAGCGTGGTGAGGTGGCTGATGCCCAGGCTGAGCGTTGAGCAGTTGCGCGAACGGTTCGCACAGGATCTACCCGGCGTCATCGTGACGGCTGTACCGCTACAGGTCAGCCAGCCACCTGCCCACGGCCCACAGCCTGGCCCCTTGGTGATGCAGGACCTCCTCGTTGATCCCAGGCAGGTAGTGGCTGCGGCGCGCTACGTGCGCGATACCCTGGGCTATACGTTCCTCTCCGATATTGCCGTGGTCGATTACTTGGTGGATGGGCTCTTCGAACTCGTCTACCGCTTCTACCATGTCACCGGTGGCCCCCCGCTCGTGCTGAAGACGCGCGTCCCGCGCGATCAGCCTGAACTGCCCGCCCTGACCCCGATCTGGCCAGGGGCGAATTTCCACGAGCGTGAGGCCTTTGATCTCTACGGTATCGTGTTTATCGGTCACCCCTTCCTGCGCCGGATCTACCTCTGGGACGAATTTGAGGGCTTTCCCATGCGGAAGGATTTTCTCAAACAGGGTGATAAATATCTTGGTGCCGATGAGTAGCTACCTCAGATCGTGTAGGGCCCGGCCCTCCCTAACTGCTCCCAAGCGCATCGCGAAACCATGCCCAAGGACGGCTCTATGCTCAAGACCGAAGAACTTCAGATCAACATCGGCCCGCAGCATCCGTCAACCCATGGCGTCTTTCGCATGCTGGTCACCGTCGATGGCGAGACGATTATCGATCTCAAACCCGTCTTCGGCTACCTCCATCGTAACCATGAGCAGATAGCTGAGCAGAATAGCTACCTGCAGAATATGCCCTACACCGACCGCCTCGACTACTTCAACTCGATGGCCAACAACCACGCCTATGCGCTGGCGGTTGAGCGTCTGGCGGGGATTGAAGTTCCTGAGCGGGCGGAGTATATCCGTGTGCTCATGGTGGAGTTGACCCGTATTCTGAACCATGCCGGAGCCCTTGGCTTCCTGATCAATGATATGGGCATGTGGCAGACACAGCTCGCCTTCGGGATGCGTGAGCGTGAGAAGATTCTCGACCTCTTCGAGTCGGTCTCTGGCGCTCGCCTCATGTGCAACTACTTTCGCTTCGGCGGGGTGGCACGCGATCTGCCCGCCGACTTTTTGCCCCGCCTCCGTGACCTGCTGCGCGCCATGCCGTCGTTCGTCGATGAACTTGAGCGTCTGCTGCGCGAGAATGAGATCCTGTTGCAGCGCTCCGAGGGTATCGGTATCCTCCCCCGCGATCTGGCCCTGGCCTACAGCGTCACTGGCCCGGTGCTGCGTGGCTCGGGGGTGGCGTACGATGTGCGCAAAGCTGAGCCCTATAGCATCTATGATCGCTTCGATTTTGATGTGCCTGTCGGTACCGTCGGTGATGTTTACGACCGTTTTCTCGTCCGCGTAGAGGAGATGCGTCAGAGTAGGCGCATTATTGAACAGATTCTTGAGCAACTGCCCGATGCAACGGGTGGTCATATCAATCCGAAGGCACGCCAGAATGTCCGTCCGCCAGTCGGGGATGCCTATGCACGTATCGAGTCACCGAAGGGTGAGCTTGGCTTCTACCTGGTGAGCGATGGTAGTGGTCGCCCCTACCGCTACAAAGTGCGTGCCCCCTCGTTTATCAACCTCACGCCCCTGGGCGATATGTGCCGCGGCTATAAGGTCGCTGATGTGGTCGTAATTCTCGGAAGTATCGATATCGTTATGGGTGAGGTCGATCGCTAAAGAGTGGCGTGGAGGGCTTGGCCCTCCACAGAGCACCCTGACCGAGCTTTGGTAGCGCTAGGCGGTACCACTGGCAGAGCCAAAACCGAATCATGCCCAAAGATACTCGCATGACAACTATTCAGATTGAGCGTGGGAAGGTACTTCCCGTTGAACGAGCTGTGCAACGCAAACGACTGCTCCCAGGGGGTGGTCTGCTCGAGAGCATGGCCGTGATCTGGA
>CAIWUD010000639.1 GCA_903915775.1 uncultured Chloroflexota bacterium
GCCCCGAGCTCACGGTGGAGAAGTTCATTGCCAACCCCTTTGGCCCAGGGAGGCTCTACCGTACGGGGGATCTCGCCCGTTGGCTGCCCGATGGCAACCTAGAGTACCTGGGACGCATCGACCAGCAGGTGAAGATCCGTGGCTTCCGTATCGAGCTCGGCGAGATCGAGAGCGTGCTGAGCAGTCACCCGTTGGTGCAGGAGGCCGTCGTTGTGGCCCGTGAGGATGCACCCGGGGAGCAGCGCCTGGTCGCCTACGTGGTGCCGAACGCAAGGGTTCAGGGTTCAGGGGGTAGGGTTCAGGGGGACGAGGGGGTTCAGGGGTCAGGGTCTAGGGTTCAGGGGACGGCGGAGGGAGCGCAGTTCGTAGCTGAGCTCCGCAGCTATCTCCAGGCCCGTCTGCCCGACTACATGGTGCCGAGTGCGTTTGTGGTGCTCGCTGCGCTGCCGCTCACCCCCAATGGCAAAGTGGATCGCCAGGCGCTGCCAGTGCCTACCATCACGACGGTGGCTGCGAACGATGCGCCACGTAGCGCGACGGAAGCCCTGCTCGCCGCGATCTGGCAGCAGGTGCTCCAGATCCCAGAGGTGGGGACGCAGGCCAACTTCTTCGCCCTTGGCGGCCACTCGCTCCTCGCGACCCGCATCGTCTCACGCATTCGCCAGGAGCTCGCGGTCGACCTGCCCCTCCGTGCCCTCTTTGAGCAGCCGACCATCGCGGGCTTGGCAGGAGCGGTCGATGCCCTCCGGCGGGCCCAGGGGCCGCTCCAGGCGGCACCCATCCTCCCGGCTGACCGCAGTCAGCCCCTACCCCTCTCCTACGCCCAGGAACGTCTCTGGTTCCTCGACCAGTTGGATAGTGACCATACCGCTTACACCATCCCCGGGGCCATCCGCCTCCGCGGGGCTCTGGATGCGGCGGCCCTGGAGCAGGCGCTGCAGAAGGTGGTGCGTCGCCACGATGTGCTGCGGACGACCTTTGTCACCCGTGAAGGTCGCCCCGTGCAGCAGGTGGGACCAACTGCTTTCCACATGCCGCTCATGGATCTGAGTGACCTGGCGCCTGCCCTGCGTGAGGCGAAGGTGCGCCAGCGTGCGCAGGCCGAGGTGGTTGCCCCCTTCGACCTCGCTCAGGGCCCCCTCTTCCGTGCCACCCTGCTCTGCCTGGAGCCCGGTGCGGACTATGTGCTGCTCCTCAGCATGCACCACACCGTTTCCGACGCCTGGTCTATGGAGGTCATCCAGCGGGAACTGACCTTGCTCTACGCCGCCTTCACCCAAGGCCAACCCTCGCCCCTCCCGGAGCTCGCCCTCCAGTACGCCGACGTCGCCGCCTGGCAGCGTCAGTGGCTCAGCGGAGCGATCCTGGAGACGCAGCTTGCCTGGTGGCGTGAGCAGCTCGCGGGTGCACCAGAGCTCCTCACCCTGCCCACCGATCGCCCTCGGCCCGCCGTCCAGACCTTCCACGGGGCCAGCCATGCTTTCACACTCCCCCCCGAGCTCGTGCAGGGCCTGCACCAGCTGAGCCGTAGCCAGGGCACGACCCTCTTCATGACCCTGCTGGCTGCTTTCCAGGTGCTGCTGATGCGCCAGAGTGGCCAGACCGACCTGGTGGTGGGCGTGCCGGTGGCTGGGCGTACGCGGGTGGAGGTGGAGCCGCTCATCGGCCTCTTTGTCAACACCCTGGCCCTACGTAGCCAGTTGGCGGACGACGACGGCACCGCAGTGAGCTTCCATGCCCTCTTAGCCCAGATACGCCAGACGGTGTTGGAGGCGCAGCGCCACCAGGATGTCCCCTTCGAGCAGGTGGTGGAGGCGCTGCAGCCAAGCCGCAACCTGAGCCACAGCCCCCTCTTCCAGGTGATGTTCAACCTGCTCCAGGCGAGCGAGACACCGCTGCAGCTGCCGGGGGTTGCCATCGAACTGCTCGAGGCGGACTACCCCGTCGCGAAGTTTGACCTGACCCTCAGCGTGGTGGAGGAACATGGTACAACGATGGCGGCCTTGGAGTACAACACCGACCTCTTCGATGCGGCGACGATTGCACGCATGGCGGGTCACTTCCAGATGCTGCTGGCGGGGATCGTGGCGGATCCGGTGCAGTCGGTCGCCACGCTCCCCATGCTGACCGCGGCGGAGCGGGAGCAACTGCTCGTCACCTGGAACGATACTATGGTGGACTACCCGCAGGCGTGCATCCACGAGCTGTTTGAAACACAGGTAACACGAACGCCTGACGCC
>CAIWUD010000640.1 GCA_903915775.1 uncultured Chloroflexota bacterium
CCACCGGCGAGGTGATGGCGCTCTACGATGCGGCCATGCGCTACAAGGCTGATGGGACGCCGCTGCTGATTATCGCTGGTAAAGAGTATGGTTCGGGCTCGAGCCGTGACTGGGCTGCGAAGGGGCCCTACCTGCAGGGGATCAAGGCGGTGATCGCCGAGAGCTACGAGCGTATCCACCGCTCCAACCTGGTTGGCATGGGCGTGTTGCCGCTCCAGTTCCTGCCCGGGCAGAGCGCGGCAACGCTGGAACTGAGTGGTACAGAGCTCTACGCTGTGCTGGGCCTTCAGGAGGCTATCAGCAGTGGCTTTGCCCAGGGCCGCCTACTGACGGTGCGTGCCACTGATGCCGCCGGTGGGGTGAAGGAGTTCCAGGCTCTGGCGCGTATCGATACGCCCCAGGAGATCCAGTACTACATCCACGGCGGTATTCTGCACTACGTGCTGCGCCAACTCCTCGCGGAGAGCAAGCAGTCGCGGTAACTGTTCACGATCGGGGTAAGCCAACGGTAGGGCAACCACGGGGGGTTGCCCATACAGGGGGCAACCACGAGAGCGAGATGCCCTCGCTCCAGGAGAAGTGTGAACAGTTACCAGTCGCGCTAGGACGATCTGCTGACAAGGCATGAGCGAGGGGTGAAGGGCCTAGCCCTCCACCCCTTCGTGTTAGTCACACGTAGAGCGGTTTCCCGAGCCAGTCAGCGTAGAGGGCAGCGAAGCGCCCCTCGCCGATCGCCGTACGGATCTCGGCCATCAGCGACAGCAAGAAAGCGACGTTGTGCAGGCTCACCAATCGGATACCAAAGAGCTCTTTGGCCCGGTAGAGGTAGTGGATGTAGGCACGCGAGTAGTGGCGGCAGGTGTAGCAGGGACACCCGGCCTGGAGCGGCGCGTCATCCTCGCGCAGGGCGGCATTGAGGACGTTTACCTTCCAACGCCGATTGGGATCGCGCACCAGTGCGGTGCCGTGGCGTCCCAGGCGCGTTGGACTGACACAGTCGAACATGTCGATGCCACGGGCAACGCTTTCGAAGAGGTCGTCAACGTCACCGACGCCGAGCAGATGGCGGGGCAGGTCGTCGGGGAGATAGGGCACCGTCATGGCGACGACATCGTACATCTGCGCCTTTTCGGCACCGAGTGAGCCACCGATACAGAGGCCATCAAAGCCCATGCTGCTGATCTGTTCGGCACTCGCCCGGCGGAGGTCGGCAAACACCCCACCATGGACGATACCGAAGAGTCGTTGGTCGGGATTGGGGAGGCTAGCCGGATCGCGATCGCGGTGGGCGGCTAGGCAGCGTGCAGCCCAACGGTGGGTGCGGGCCATGCTTTCGGCGGTATAGGCGTAGCCAGCCCGGAAGGGAGGGAGCTCATCGAAGCAGACGATAATATCGGCACCGATGCCGTGTTGCACCTGGATGGAGCGCTCTGGGGTGAAGATGTGGCGCGAGCCGTCGAGGTAGCTCTTGAAGATCACCGCATCTTCGGTAACCTTGACCATGTCATTCAGACGTGCGGGGTGTTGCGGTCGCCGCCCCTTGACCTCGTCGGCGATACCGCCATAGATCAGGGAAAAGACCTGGAATCCGCCACTATCGGTGAGGATTGGGCCATCCCAACCCATGAAGCGGTGCAGTCCGCCACGCCGGGCCAACAGTTCGTGGCCAGGTTGCAGGTAGAGGTGGTAGGTATTCCCGAGGATGATCTGGGCACCGTGATCGCGCAGTTCGTGTGGGCTGAGTGCTTTCACGCTTCCACGGGTGCCCACCGGCATGAAGATCGGCGTCGCCACCGGACCATGGGCCGTGGTGACGACGCCGCAGCGGGCTTGTGAGGAGTTGTCGCGGGCAGTGGGGTGAAATGTGGCTATCATATCTGCTGATGATAGCACAAGTAGCTATTCCCGTAGCTGTTCGCTACTGGGGAGAGCCAGGTGGGCGGACAAGGGGGGCGCCACATTGGGATGCCCCCTGTACGGGTAACCCCCCGTGGTTGCCCTGCCCGCTACAGGGGAGAGCCAGGCGGACGGACAAGGGGGGCGCCACATTGGGACGCCCCCCCCGTACGGGCAACCCCCCGTGGTTGCCCCGCCGTTCGCTTACCCCGATCGAGCTACCCGATCCCTACGGCTGGCGCACGATATAGATCGGCATAAAGCCCACATCCAGGGTGACGTTAGAGCCGACCGTGAGCGGCGTAATTGCACTCCCCTGCGCGGTGGTGGCACTGATAAACTTGCTCGCCGGCAGGCTGATTGTGCTGGTCGTTATTGACCTGATCTTCCAGATCACGTCGACACGATCGCTCCCCCGATTGAAGCGGTAGGCCTCAATATCGCTTGCCGAGCCATACTCGGCGGTAACATTCGTTGCAGCGCCCTGGCTCTTGCCAACCAAGCTGATCATATGTTTGAGCGCGGTGAAGGCGGGGCGTGGCTGCTGGCTGCCATCGAGCAGCCCAGCGTCCTGCCAACCCGGCCCGTCCAGGGTGTAGTAGAAACTGCCAAGCAGCCGATTGGCCGAAGATCGGGCGAAGAGGCGGATGGCGTAGCTCGCCTTGTCATCCTCAAAGCCCTCCGGGCCACAGCGTGCAGCGGATTCGTAGCAGAGCAGGGCGCCCTCATTCATGATGATCGGCTTCTGCTGGAGCCCATACGCGGCTAGCGTTTGACGGATGAAGGAGAGCTTCCCCTGGAGGAGGCCACCGTAGGGCGCCCACGGGTTGCCAGTACCTGCGATATCCCAATCTTCATTCGAAGCGCTGTTTGGATCGGCCCAGAAGGGGTAGCTATGGTAGGCGAAGATATCGAAGTAGGCACCACCACCCGCGCTCAGAACCCCATCGAGGAAGGCTGAGCTCTTGTACTGTTCGCCATTACCACAGTTGCTACCGGGAATACAGCCGTAGAGCAGCCCGCCGATGATGACCTGGGCGTTAGGATTAGCCGCCTTGATCGCGGGATAGACTGCTGCAAGCATTGCGGCGTACGCACCACCGTTGTAGTCGGACCGATTCGGGTCACCCCAGCAGCCGTAGGGCATGGTGCTGGTCGTGCTGCCCGCTGCCCCGATGTACGGAGCATCAGGCTCATTCCCGAGCTCCCAGTAGGTCACGTTGTAGGGGGGATAGCTGTAGCGCGTCACCATATCGCTCATAAATTTCGCGAAGTCGTCAAGGGCATCACTGCGGATGGGGCCACACCTGGTGTTGGCGATCTCCTGAGCCCAAGCGGGGGCGCCATGCACAATCACCGTCGCAGTGAGGCCAAGCTCACCAGCAGCCTTGAGATCGCTGTCGAGGAGTGTCAGTGCCGCCGCACTGTAGCCACCACCCTGAACTGGCTCTATCTCATCCCAGCGGAGGCCGTTGATGCGTACCCATGTTGCACCGAGCTCAGCGGCACGAGCGCGTACCGTCGTATCACTCAATTTGCCCAAGATAGTCTCGAAACCGAAGATTGTTGGTGTTGCTGGCGAGTTTACGCCTGGGAGGTACGCTCTGTAGGTGGTTTGTGCTGAAATAGCGCTGGCCAGGAGTGGAGTGAGCAGGATCACGATGAGGAGGAGTAATTTGGGGCCTTTCATAGGATGAATCTCCAGCAGATAGATGCGGTAGGTTCGGCAAAGAACAGGCACTCAC
Source organism: uncultured Chloroflexota bacterium (assembly GCA_903915775.1). Classification (GTDB taxonomy): domain Bacteria; phylum Chloroflexota; class Chloroflexia; order Chloroflexales; family Chloroflexaceae; genus Viridilinea. The sequence goes on from CAIWUD010000640.1 coordinate 3,642, forward strand.
CCATACATTAACACACACCAGATGCTATGCCAACAGCACGTGTGATCGTACCTGTTCACGCTTCTCCTGGCGGAACCAAGACTGGGTTGGTTTTTGTGTGGAGGGCGCAGCCCTCCACACCCCCCGCACGCTCGTCACGCAAACCTGGGATTACCGAGCGCCAGCTCGGTCTCCTCGGGAACGGGTCGCCCTGATCTGCACCATCCTTACCCCGGCCCGGGGATTTGCACTAGTCTCAAGCTACCCTTCGAGTTGTAGCTAGGGGATGCGTAGGGCGCGGCGCGCAAAGCTCAGCACGATGCTCAAAGCAATCAGGATGAGCAGGCCTGGGAAGAGTAGGCGTGGGATAGTAAAGAGCATGGCCAGGCCAAACAGCCAGAGCACACTGCTCAGCCCATTGTAAAGACGGCCCCGCGTAGCCTCATTGACGAAGGTGCTAATCCCGACGACGATCAGGATCATCGGCCAGATGGGTAGGCGTAGCATGAAGAGCAGGGCCAGGCCAATCAGGAGAATAACGATGCTGGAACCACCCAACATCCGTTTTCCTGCCTGTGGCCAGCCGCGCACTACCGAGTCGGCAGCATCTGCGCGTGCAACATCCGCGTCATCTGCTCTCGAGAGTTGTACTCTCTGTTCCGTGCTCGAGATACGCTGACCGCACTGCACGCAGAAGACGGCGAAGTCGGGATTCATCGCACCACAGCTGCTACAGGCCAAGCCGGGTTTCTGTGGCAAAACGACCGTTGATCCAGTACTAGCTTCGGTTCTGGTCACGGTAGACCCACACTCGATGCAGAATCGTGCGTCTTCAGGCAGATCTGCACCACAAGATTGGCAGCGCATAGAACCCTCTCTTTCTCATTACCCCATCCGGTAAGACGCTACCGTGTGGGCGAAGGTTTCACTACGGTAGGGTATGGCGTGCGCTCATATCACTAGGGCGAAACCTGGTCTGAGCATCGTTCTTTTCTTGGGTGTGTCTCGCTATCCCGTCCGGCGGTACCGAGGTTGGGTGAGGTCTTTTGTGGAGGGCCGTGTCCTCCACGCCTCCCACGCGATGGTTCGATTTCTCAAACTGGTCGGTTTCCGTGCCCAAAGGCAAGCATTCTATGAGTAGAGCCCTTGCTGTATGGCTCACCAGTCAGCGACGGACCTTGTTACCCATCTGGTTCGATCTCCTTGCGCCACTCCGCCCACGATCCGATACATCGTTCCACTTCTCCGCCGATTCCGGGGTAACTGCCACGCTGAGCCTACCCACGAGCAAAGTGATTACACTCTACGACGCAGTCATCAGTGCAGCGAAGGGCGACCACGCCGATCTGCGCACCACGCTGCAGACCATGGTCGGGGGGCGGGAGGGCTTCTGTGTAGGCGGATCACTGGTCGAGTTGGTCCGTCAGTTGCGCTACACGATACGCACACTCCTCCGCGGTGATGGTGACGATCCGTCTACTACCCTGCAACTCCTCGAAGCAGCTGATCGGCTCTTCGATCAGACGATCACGGAGCTCACTGCCGCTTGTACCGAGCAGCAACGCAAACAGATCCGTGAGCATGAGTTTGCTGCACTGCGTCTTGCCGCAGCAACCGCAACTGCCGATCGGTATGCCACGCAACTCCACTGCCTGAGTGCGATGACGAAGCAACTCTCGACCACCCTGAGCGAGGATGCGATAGCTGAACTACTCGTCACCTATCTGTGCCAATTAACCAGTGCAGAGCAGATTACCATCTGGGTGATCAATCCGGCTACGATGGCACTGTCTATGCTCAGGCATAGTGGTACAAGCAGTGTACCATCCGAGCGACTGCTCATCTCACCCAAACAGGTTGAACAACTGGTACAGCTGACCTCCCAGAGTGCGCAGGCTCAGTTCACTATTCGCCCTGGGATATCTGACGAACATCTCCATATTCAGCCAGTCTGTGGTGCGCTCGCCCTCCCGATGCGCGCTGAGAACCAGATCTTGGGTGTCGTTGTCCTCCAGGACTCGACGACGATTAGCCAACTCTACCTCCAGCAAGATCTGATCCAGGCGGTGATTACGCACGCCACGATTGTTCTTCAGAGCCGAAGGCAGCAGGCAGAGCTCGAAGCGCTCCGCGCGGAGCTTGCACGGTATACGCCACGCTCCTAAGGCGTGTTTCAATGTTGGCTGCGCCAGCGTGACCTGTTGGCGGAACCAGGGCTAGGTGAGTTTTTTATGGAGGGCGCAGCCCTCCATACCTCCCGCCTCGGCTGCGCTAGCGTGACTACCTGATCGAAAATGGTATAATGGATGGGGTGGTAGTCAATGCCCGTGAGTTGACGCCGAACGATTGCTTTGGACAGTATACCTATGCACCATCGACCTTTTATTGGCGTCTCATGCATGAACAGTCGACACGAGGGTGGTGCCGACTTGATGGCTGTGCGCCCAACCTACCTTCGAGCGTTGGAAGCCGCTGGTGCCATCCCGCAGCTCATTCATCTCAGCGCAGACGAGCAGGTGATACGAACCCTTTTCGACCGATGTGACGGCATTCTGCTCCCTGGTGGCGATGATATCGATCCCGCTTGCTACGGCGAGTCGCCTCACGAGGCGTTGGGCGATGTCGATGCAGAGCGTGATACCGTTGAACTCGCCCTGGCGCGCTGGTGTCGTGATGAACGGAAACCCCTGCTTGGCATCTGCCGCGGTATTCAACTGATCAATGTGGCATTCGGTGGCACACTCTGGCAGGATATTCCGAGTCAGTTGCCGGCGGGCCTTGATCACCAGTACAACACCCATCTCCGGGTCTACGACGTCGAGGGGCACCGCATCAGGCTGACTGCGGACAGCTGGCTTGCGCAGCAGCTCGCTTGCACCGAGTTGCTAGCCAATAGTATGCACCACCAGGCGCTCAAGGCGGTAGCCCCTGGCCTCCGAGTGACTGGATTGGCGCCGGATGGGGTGATCGAAGCGGTGGAGGGTGAAGGTGATCACTTCGTGGTGGGAGTACAGTGCCACCCCGAGCATCTCTGGCGCAGCGCCGAACCACGCTGGCGGCGACTTTTTGATAGCTTTGTAGCCATCTGTCGTGGTTGAACCGTGATTGGACTGTTTGACTCCGGCCTGGGCGGTCTCTCAGTCGTACGCCATGTACGATCGCTCCTGCCACTGCACGACCTGATCTATCTCGCTGATAGTGCATTCTGCCCTTACGGACCGCTACCCCGCGAGCAGGTTACGTTGCGTGCCCTGGGTTGTGCCGACTGGCTCATCGCTCAGGGTGCGCAAGTGATCGTCATTGCCTGTAACACCGCCAGTGCCGCTGCAGCCGAGATACTCCGGGCAAGGTTGAACGTACCGGTCGTGGCTATGGAGCCCGGCTTAAAGCCGGCAATAGAGGTGACACGAACGGGACACGTAGGGGTCTTAGCTACGAGTGGCACCTTGCGCGGTGAGCGTTTTGCCAACCTGGTTGAGCGTTTTGCCGACGGGGTCGAAGTTCATCGGGTGGAGTGTCCAGCACTGGTAGAGCTCGTCGAAACGGGGGAGCTGAGTGGGCCAAGGGCAACGGCTCTGGTTGCTGCGCACGTCGTGCCGCTCATTGCTGCCGATGTCGATACGCTCGTCCTGGGCTGTACGCACTTCCCTGCGCTGCGCACGCTGATTGCAGAGGCAGCGCCTCAGGCAATGATCATCGACACTGGGCCAGCTGTAGCAACGCAAGTTGCCCGCGTGGCCTGCAGTGTAGTCTTGGAACCTGGTAGTGGCACTCTGCGTTGTGCTACAACCGGTGATCCAGCCACGGTTGCACCAGGGGTGGCCAATATCTGGGGCAGTGAACTACCCATCGAACAAGCGACCTGGTAACGGCGGTAACCCTACTCTTGCGACGGTGGCTCAGGGGGGAAGAAGGCCCACCACCAGAGACGCCAGTTCTCTACGCTACGTTCTGGTCTAGGTGGGGCATCATTTGCGAGACCTGGCTCAACGCTACTCTGGCTGGTAGGGGCGAGGTAGGGCCGAATAACCACATCACCTTCACGGCCGTAGCCAAGCTGTTCACGTGCAATACGCTCGACATACGCAGGTGACTCGCTATAGGCCACCGCTGTGGCAAGCTGGTCATTTGTGGCCTTAAGTTCAGCTACCTCTGCGGAAAGAGTGGCATAGCGTGCATCAAGTACGGCAGCCTGTATCACCTGCTGGACAAAGTTCACCAGCAGCAGGCTGATGAAGGCAACGATCAGGGCTGCCAACCCAAGCGCAAGAGCTCCTCTACCTCGGTTGATCAGGGATGCTGAGGAGCCATCGTGCGCAGAGCCCGTAGCAGTACGACCAGCGCGGCGCCAGCGCAGAGAGAAGCCGAAGGGGTTACGGGTAGCCTGAGGTCGGGTTCGCTTCATGTCGCACCCCATACAGCACGTGGCCGAGCGTAGAGCGCTGAACCGCGGTTCAGACCGGCTTGATACAGCTCTGGGGGGAGGGGATTATACTTCCCAACGGGTAGGGGCAAGCTACTACACAGGTTTGTCCCGTGTTGGAGTGCCCCCCAACCAGGCTAGGCCGCTTCATCCGATCGTGGGGCCTCAAGGAGGAGGGGATCGTTTGAATTAGAACTCATCGAGCTCTGACCGCGGAAGAGGCCGCCTGGTTCGATATGCAGCGCCGCTGTGGTAATATCGCCCCAAACCTTGCCGGTCGGTGAGATTTCAAGCTGCTCAGCTGCGGTAATGCCGCCTTTGACGGCACCAGAGACGTGCACGTTCTGAGCCTTAATGGTTGCAATCACACGGCCTGTCTCACCAATAATCAGGTTGCCAAGCACCTCGATATCGCCTTCAACCGAGCCATCAATACGGATACTTCCGTCAGAGTTCAGGCTGCCCTGGAAGCGAGTATTGACTCCAATCACGGTCTCAGGCTTGCCAGCCAGGGTTGAAGGGGTTGATGATGGTGTTTTTTTACTGCTGCCAAACATGCGACAGGCTCTCCTCAGGTCGTTCCATCTGCTCTGTAGCGATAGGACGATATGTTCATGGATCCAGAGCTTTACCATTTGGTGGTGTAGTGTAGTTCCGGCTGCGCCGATGCTGGGATTCTGGCGTTACTAGGGCCAATTTGGGGGAATCCCGCGAAAGGCTACGCCCTCCACGCCCCCTGCGGCATACTGCCATTATAGTATACCAGCATTTGACCGGCAACAGGTACAAGCACCGGTACCTGTTCACGATTGGGGTAAGCCAACGGGAGGGCAACCACGGGGGGTTGCCCATACGGAGAGCACCACGAGAGCGAGACGCCCTTACTCCAGGAGAAGAGTGAACAGGTACAAGCACCGAGGCTTGACCGCTACCCGATGGGATGCTACGATTGCACCTTCCGAAAGGTCGCCCCAGTCATTGGTAGGCTGGTGCGCATATCACGATGGTGAAGTAGCAACATGGGTCATACATCCGAGTTAACGTGGCAGCAGTTGGCGGTGTTGACGAGTGGAAGATTGGTCCTGAACACGGCATTCCGGATTGTCTATCCACTCCTCCCCACACTCGCATCAGGGTTTAAGGTCGATCTGCAGATGGTTAGCCTGCTGGTGACGATCCAGGTTGCAGCGACACTCCTCAGCCCCCTGGGTGGATGGATTAGCGATCGCTACGGTGAGCGGACGACGCTGCTCGGTGGCCTAGGGTTCTTCACCCTTGGTGCTGTTGGGTGTGCGTTTGCGCAAGCGTTTCTACCCTTTCTCCTCTGTTACGGGCTGATTGGCCTGGGCAGTGCGCTCTTCCTCCCAGCCGTACAGACCTACGCGAGTAACCGTAGTGAGTATGGGCAGCGAGCCCGTGTGCTGGGCATACTCGAGCTAGGTTGGGCCCTCTCTGCGCTGCTGGGTGTCACTGGGCTCACGCTCCTCGCTCAGGTTACTGGGGGCTGGAGCTCCGCATTCTGGGCGCTGGCAGCTATCGGGGTGGTAATGATTTTTTTGACGGCACCTCTGCCGACGACCTCGCGTCTGACAGCCAGTAAGCAACCCCAGTCCGGTGACTCCATGATTGCCGTGCTGCGTACCACTGGGGTAGGTGCAGCCATGGGCTTTGCCTTCATGCAGTTGATGGCGGTCGAGTTGATCTTTGTCTCCTATGGAGCTTGGCTCACCGAATCATTTGGGGCAAGCAGTGAACAACTCGGTTTCTTCTTCGGCCTGCTAGGGCTAGTCGAGTTGGTTGGGGCTCTGGGTACGACGTTTCTCACGGATCGCCTGGGTAAGCGTCGTGCGGTGCTCATCGGCTTTGCCGCTGTGGGCTTGCTCCTCTTGCTCCTGCCGTTGAGTGAAGGGAGTTGGTGGCTATTCATCCCGCTCTTCTTACTCTTTGATCTCTGCTTTGAGTTCTCGATCGTCTCAATCTTCCCGCTAGTGAGTGGGCTGAGTACCAACGCCCGGGGGGCAGTCCTATCCCTGACGATGGCGGCGATCGGTGTGGGGCGGATTGCTGGCTCACTTGCTGGGCCATGGATCCTCGGGCAGTTCGGCTTCTGGGCGAATGGTCTGCTGGCCGGGTTGATCGCACTCCTTGGTGTGGCCATCGGGGCGGTACTGGTTCGCGAGGGAAGTCACTAGCTTTGGTAGTGCCAGAGGGTGAAGTTGGTGCAGCCGAGATTAAGTCTGTTCACACGTGGGGTACGGATGGTGCCGATCCGCGTGACGAGTTAGCTCCCAAAAACACCGAGCAGGCGCTCGGTGATCCCGGGTTGGGGTGCCCAGTTTCCATAGGCACAGAAGCGTAACTTTTTTCCTCCTCGTGCGGTAGATATGCTGAAGATTGGCAGATACCGCATGAGGAACCTATGCACGTTCGTTACGCACTGCTTGGCGTACTGCTCCTATTGATGGGTTGTGTGCGCCCGCCAGTTGCCCCAGAGCCGACGGCTCTGGCGCCTCCGCCAGCTTACCCTACACGCGAAGCAGGGCCCTGGCAGCTTGGGAGCGATCGCGCCACAACGATCAGCCTACCCAGTGCAGTGATCGCCCTCGATCTGGCGGTTCACCCCACTGATGGTTGGCCGGCGGTCGCCGCTGTCGTCTGGTCTGGTGATGACGACCCTGAGCGGGTCATGCTGAGTGTCTACCAGCCGCATGTACGCCGTTGGGGTAGCGCCCAGCAGGTTGATCTGGGGCCGTCGCGAATCGGGCGCTACCAGCGTACGGTGGCCGTTGGCATCAGCGGTGGCGGCACGATCCATGTGCTCTGGGGGATGAGTGACCCCAATGTTACTCCTGGTGATCCACCAGCCGGGCTGTGGGCCAGTAGCAGTGAAGATTTTGGTGCCACCTGGGCCACACCAGTGCGGGTCGCGGCAGCTTGTCGGGCGGTCACTGCCCTTGCCGTTGGTGTTGAGGGCACTCTGGTGGCACAGCTGATCTGCAGCCACGGTGCCGGGCAGACCCTGGCCATGGTGACTCGGCGTGCCGATGGAGCCTGGCAGCCACCCGAGCATCTGCCTGCTCCGGTGCAATCCTTCAGCGAGGGGGCCCTCCTCATCAGTGGCGAGGGGCAGACGGCCCGCGTGACGGGCCTCTTGTTCGCCGAGCAAGAGGGGGTGCCTTTTGCCTACCTGCTCAGTCGCGAGCTCACGGGGGGCACAGCGTGGCAGCTGGAGCGCCTAACCCTGCCCCCCCCGGCTTCCGGGCTGATGAGTGGGCGTATGTGGCATGTCCACGGCTTGAGCTATACGCGCCCGCAGGGGCCGGCGCTCAGCTTTAGCTGGAGTGACGCCGAGACTGGCCACGCGTTCCTGCTCACATCGCTCGATGGGGGGCGGCACTGGGGTACACCTGAGCTGATTGGCACCCCCTTCACGGGCAGCGGGCGTCTGCTTGACGCGATTGTTGCCTACGATCCGTTGAGTGCTCGGCTGGTGGCAATCTGGGATTGCTGTGACGGTGGGCTCTTCAGTACGGTTGCGACAACCCACTATGCCAGTTGGAGCGTGCCGGGGAGTGGGCTCTGGCAGCGCGTTGGTGGTGATCCGCCGATGGCCCTGGCTCTCGGCTCGCGGAGTGTCGGGCGGAGTGTGGGTGCTCAGGCGGCGAATAGTTCTCTGCTCTGGTTGGCCTGGATCGAGCGGAGTCGACAGGTTGAGGTACGCTCTCTCGACCTCGCTCAGCTTGCTCCACCAGTGGGAGGAGCGCCATGAGTCGTCGCACCGCCCTGCTGGGGCTCCTCGCCCTCTGTCTATTCCCGCTCTTGGCCTGTACTGGTGGGGTCGCAATCATGAGCACCCCGCGCTGGGCCTGTCCGAGTCCCACGCCACGCCCGTGGGGTAGTGAGGGGCCGGTCAAGGAGATCATCCGCCACACCGAGACGATCAGTCAGGATGGACGGCTGATTGTCTCGACTTGGGACGAGCTGATCTTCTTTGAGTTGTGGGAGCAGGAGTACCCTAGTGCAGGTGGTACGCCCTTTCCCTCACCGACGCCCTATGCCCGTGTGGGGAGGAGCTACAGCTTTGGCCAGCGGGTGGAGGTCTGGCCACTCCACGCCCTAGTGACGGTAGGTGCTACGAGGGTGATCGCACCGACGCAGCAACTCTATCAGATTGAGATCACCTGGACTAACCATACGCTCGATGCAGTCGCAGTTGATTATCAGCAGCAGCTGCGCCTGCGTGCAATTACGACAGCTACGGGGGCGTTGATCAGCGACCGGAACTGGGGAGTGACGGCGGCAGCGCTCCAGGCTCTGGGTGTGGCCGAGTTGCCTACGACGATTCCGTCGGGAACGAGTAGCGTGCAACTCCCGATCATTGCCCCTGTGGGCACTGCGCAAACTGTTGAGCTCGACTTTATCCCCGTGCTCGCCTTGAGTCCTCGTCTGACCGCGACGACCACCCGGGTGGTGACGGACATCCCTACCCCCACGACCAGCAACGATGAGCTGCGAGCGGTAGATCTGGATCTACTAACCGTCCAGTGGAGTGCTGCACGCTGGGTGCCGCCAGGAGGTGCTCCGTGTGACGATCCGGGTGCGGTGACCGATTGGCTACCCGGACCTGGTGTGGCCTGGGGTGTCGAGGAGCCGCTCACCCTTGCAGCTCCGCCGGGGGTGGGGCGGGTAGTACAGATCGCCCGCAACCAGGTGGGGAAACGCTACCTTTGGGGGGCCAAAGGGCCAGAGGCATTCGACTGCTCGGGGTTGATGAGTTGGAGCTATGCCCAGATTGGTCTAGCGATCCCCGGTGGGACGGCCGGCCAGTGGCCGGGGTTGCGCCCGGTGAATCCAGGATCGTTACAGCCCGGTGATCTAGTCTTTTTTGCTATGGCGGGAAGGGGGGTGGATCACGTGGGCATGCTCGTAGGGGATCTCGACGGAGATGGGCGCTGGGATATGGTCCACGCCGCGAGCCCGGCCCTCGGTGTACGTCTGGAGTATGCCATCCTCGAATCGGCGTACTACGGGCCACGGATTCTCGGCTTTCGTACGGCACGTTGATCGGAGGTAGCAGATTGAAGCGAGCGTCTTACTCACGATCTGATCAAGCGTTGATGATCCTGCTCTCCTGCGCTGTCGCCCTCCTCATCCCGATGATCTCGGGCTCACTCTACGCCCAGGGCAGTCCACCCGTACTCGTGGTGGAGTTGCGCGCCTGGGATGGAAGTGCGATCGGCGGGGTGGATGTGCTGCTCACCGATCGCAGTGGGACCACCCTGCTCGGGCGGGCCTTGACCAACAGCTCTGGTGTAGCGCAGTTTGGCCCCCTCCCTACCAACGAGTTGCGTCTCCTCCTCCGTGGGCAGTTATCCGACGGTACTGCGCTGCTGCAGCCCGGACTAGATGCCCAGGGTATTGCCATTTTTCTTGCGGAGCCGACTATGACTCTCGTGCTGCGCAGCGAGCGTGACGGGATGGTGCGCCCCGATCCCGTGGGTGAAGTCGTACGTGACCAGGGGGGAGATCGTGCGGCAACGGTGGCGGCGCTACCCACAGCGCTGCCTGCCAGCGCCACCTTGGTGCCCCTAGGAGCAACGCCAGGGCCCACTCCTTTCACCCCTCCAGCTAACGGAGCGATGAACGTCTGGTTGGGGCTCCTCCTACTCAGCCTGCTCTGCGTGCTTCTCCTGTTTGTCATCCTCCAGCTACGCTGGTGGAGGTCACCATGCTAAAGCGTCAGCAACGGTTCATCATGCTGTTCACGCTGGTACTGGTGCTCCTGCCACGAGTGGGTTGGGCGGCAGGCTGTGGCATCCAGGATCTGGGCGCCTGCGTTGATGGTGCCCAGTACACCTTCTGGTTTGGCCTTGCCACCCTGGGCTGGTCGATGGATCGTACACTTCTACTCCTCGCCTACCAACTCGACGCCCTGCGCTGGTGGCTTGTTGAGGTGGCCTTCAGCACGGCTTACCAGCTATTGATCGAGTTAGTCGACCCGTTGATTGTACCGTTCGCCAGCGTCGCGATCACGCTTGGCTGCCTAGCCCTGCTGCTGCTTCCGCTCTTTGGGCGGATCGAACTGGTGAAGATCCGCCATGCCCTGACATGGGTTGCCTTGGCACCAGTCGTGCTCACCCTCAGCGGGCCTCTCGTGGTTCAGAGTGAGGAGTTGCGCAGTCAGGTGAGCGAGCTTCTCTTCAGCGGGGTGAGCAGTGTGGTTCCTGGGGCCATGTTTGGCGCGAGTGGCAGCGACATGGCCGAGGTGGTACCACTCTACCCAGCCAACCCCTGTGGGGTCACCCTGGCCCGACATGGGGAGCCCAGTGGTCGGGGTATGGATGATCTGGCGGCGGCGCTGCTCTGGGCCGATGCGGAGGATATTCACTGTCCTGAGCAGGGTGGACCGAGTGGTGATCTTCCCGACCACTTCTACGTTGCAATGCCCGACGGACCCGGCTACGCCACTGGCCAGGCGGTGGGTGAGATGCACAGCGCAACGGAGCGCACGTCCGCAGTTGATGCGATGCAGCGCGGGGCGATCCGCTGCTTCCTGGGGATTCTACCGGTGCTCCTGGCAGTTCTCGATGCGTTGGTGCAGCTCATCTTTGCCCTCTGCCTCGTATCGCTCTGGATCGGCCTGCCGATTGGCATCCTCTTTGTCTTCTTTCAGCAGACTGCTGATCCGGTTACGGGCCTGTTACGGCGCATGATCGCCGTGCTCCAGGTGAGCTGGTCGAGCAGTGTGCTCCTCGGCCTGCTCTTCACATGCCTACTTTCCGCCGCCGAGCTGCGCAATGCCGCCGCTTACACGGGCTTTGCGATTGGCGCACTCCTCCTCACCGGCTACCTACTCGTTGTCGCCGTTGATACGCTGAATGGCTGTCTACGGACGTTGAGTGGTACGGTGGCCGTGGCAACTGGGCTCGATGCGAGTGGTGCAATCGCCATGGCCAGTAGGGTGAGTGTGGGGGGGGAGCGCGATCAGACCACACTCCCGGCGAGGAGCCCACTCGCTGACGGGACATGGCGATCGCCCCTTCAGCCCCCGCCCGACGAGCAGTTCACGGCTGAGTTGGATCCTGCAGGGCCGCAGTCACAGGCAGAGACTCATACCATCTTCCTAGACCCAGCCACACGCCGGGTGAATAGGCAGCCCGGGGGAGTACCGGAGGGCGCCTATGGCTCGGTGCTGCGTGAGCGGCGCGAGCAGGTCAATCTGCCCCGCCTCTTGCTGCTTGGCTATACCGTGCAAGAGCATGGGGACGATACGCTCAGTTTCTGGTCGAACAACCCAGATGCAGTATACCAACGCTCACCAGAGCAGCATCGACACGATCTGATGGTTGCTGGGGCGATTGTTGAGCAGGGAGGCGCAAGCTCATGAAGATCAGATTCGTAACTCTGCTCATCGTCATGCTGCCACTGAGCATGGTGATGACGCCGACGCTTGCCATGGGGTATAGCTTCCTCGGTGCACCGGTGCATGCGATGGAGCAGCGTACGCTCTCACCGACGATCCCCGACGAACTTGAGAACAACTGGAGTCCAGAGACAGCCTCACCGGTGGCGGTGGGTATTATCTACAACTTGAACCTAGTCTGTCCAGTCTCCTGGGGCTGTGCAGGGGGTGATCATGACTACCTGCGCCTGCCGGTCAAGGCAGGGCTTGACTACCTCATCATGACCTTCGACCTTGAACCAGGGGTAGATACCACACTCGATCTCTTCTGGGACGGGCAACCCCGGCCCGTTGCGAGTAGTGACGATGCCCGTCCTGGTATCAGCTTTTTCAGTGCGCTGCGCTGGGTCGCCCCCGGTGACGGTGAAGCGATGGTACGTATTGCCCCGCGCACTGGTCATGCAGCTACAGCCTACAGCGGTGCGTACCGTTTTGCGGCTGCGCTGGCGGAGAGTGAATTAGCTACTCAACTAGCATCCCACCTGCGCAACCCTGGCGATGAGCGTGGCACGGTGAGCGCCACAGCGACAACTCTCCCGACGCCGAGCAGTGATGCGCCCACGGGCCATGCATGGGTGAGTGCTGCTCAGACGATGCTACATGAGGGGCCTGACCTCGCCACTGCTGCCCTCCAACCCCTCGCAGCAGCGAGCCGCGTGCTGCTCTTGGGCCAGTCCAGTGGCCAATGGGTACGCGTCCAGCCCGTTGGTGGCCTACTACCTGGCTGGGTACGCGGGGTGGATCTCACCCGTGAAGTAGAGCAGACCACTCCAACGCTCCCTCCGGCGCCCACACCTCCACGGCTGGAGCCCACGAACGTGCCGCCTACCCAACTCCTCGTGGAGCGCCTGGAGCCCATGCCTGCGACCGAGCGCCCGGCGCCAACCCAACGTAGGTCACTCACGCTGAGTGTCCAACTCCAGGAGGAGCCGCGCCAGGATCGTCCTCACACTACTAACCGCCTGAGTGGGGTACGGATCCAGCTGGTGAACGCTTTCGGTGATCTCCTCGTTGAGGCGCTAACCTCGACATCGGGAGCAGTGACACTGACCACGGAACTTCTCCCCGACACAGCGCTCTTCGTGCAACTGCCCGCTGCCGGGCTACGTATCGCAGTCGATACGACTCAGCCAATGCTTCAGATTGTCCTACCAGCCCCTGTAGAGGAGGTGGATCAATGAGCAGTATGCCCTTCACACGCGCCGGTGCAGCGATCCAGGAGGCGATCCACACGCAGTGGCGCGACTGGACACGCTATCTGGAAGCGCGCCTAGCCCTGCTTGATGTGCGTATCGCCGAGCGAAGTGTAGCATTTGAGCGCGACAACAACCTGGAGGAGCGTGCAGAGCAGGCGCGCACTGCGCTCGCCGTCATCCCTCAGGCCCGCCGACTCCTCTTCGACCGGCTCTGCGAAGAGCGGCGCCAGGCGCTTCACGTTGGACTTGAGTCGACGCTCAAAGAGCGCCACGACCCTGATGGTGTCGAGCGCGAGGTGGTGCAGGCACTGCTCAATGAGGCACACGGTCGCCACGATCTCGATGGTTGGGGAGTGGTACCCATTCAGGAGGGTGCACAACTCATCTGGTACGAGGTGCATGTGGCTTCCATGCGGGCAGCCCCTGATGCCGCGACCTACGCCCTGCGTCACGATGATTCACGACATATACGCTCGCGCTACCTGCTTGCCGGGCTTCTGGCAGTTGGAGGAGTGCTCTTCCTCCTGGGCTGGTTTCTCTGGCCTGGTAGTGCTACGGAACCAGGCCTAGCGGCGTCACACGCGGCCACGGTGAATGGTCAACCCGTCAGCCCGTGGTCGGTCGTTGGCGTCGTGGTCGAACGGCCAGGGTTGGATCCCCTCACCCTACCACTCGTACCCCGTGACTCTCTACCTATGACGCAGACTGACGATCAGCCGCGAGCGATCTGGGCGCCCCAGCAGATCATGCCGCTCCAACTCTGCCTACCGGCTGAACTGCTTGCCCAGGCCCATACGCTCACCCTGCTTAGTGGCGAAGGGATGCCCGATCGGCGCTACCGCTTAGAAGAGACAACCCGCCCAGATCTACGTATCGATCCGTGTATGGGCAACGCAGCATCGCGTACGGCCATACTCTCCCAGAGCCTTCCGCTGGTCGATATGCCGATCGGAACCATGCAGAGCCTGGATGACGACCATGCAGCCACGCTGGTCGCACTGAGCATCGTTGGTCCAGATGAGGAGCCAAGCCTTCCAGCTGGCCAGGCACGGGTCACCCTGGAGCTACGCGCCACTATCAGCGACTGGGCACCCTATGCGCCAACCCTCCTCCTGAGCTCTGGTCAGGCCCTCTTGCCCGCCGAGAGCCCCGTTGCTACGGACGGCATGACCAACATCCGCTACCTTGTCCCGCTCCCAGCGATCGAGCTACCGGTCGCCTGGAGTCTCACCTCACCGCGCAGTGGACGGGTCGTGCGTTGGCGCACTGCCCTTCCTCCCCCACTCGAACGAAGGGCTCTACTCCAGCAGAAGCTCAGCGTTATTGCGGTCAGCCCACTGCTCCACGATAGCTCGCTGAGCCTGAAGATTACGCTCCACAACAGCCATGACCAGCCGCTCCAACTCACTAGCCGTGATCTCCAGGTAAGTGGTGAAGTGAGTAATACGCTGATCCCTCTCACCGCCCCTGAACCAGGTGACCTCGTCGTGCCGGGTGGTACCCACACCATCACCCTCCGTACGGAGCTCCAGTCCGCCCTCACCGAGCCACTCCTGCTCACGGTCGGTACGGCGCGTTTCCGGCTTACGGTTCAAACAAGCTAGACAATTTTACGAGAGGTATGGAGAGCGCAGCCCTCCGCAAAAAAAACTCAACCGAGCGCTGGTAGCGCCATACTGCCCGGCTAGCGCAGCCAAAATTGGCCTACACCTCACACCAACACAGAATGGAGAGATCCCGTGGATACGATTGCTGACATCTTCAACACGCTCCAGACCAACTTACGTGCCCTCGTCATTCCAATCGGCGTCGTTGGTTTCATTCTCTGGGGCATTGCCAGCCTGCTCACTCCAGTACTTCCCGACTGGGCCCAGGGTATGCGAGGCTACTTCCAACGGGCGATGTTGACCATCGCGTTTCTTGGTTTTGCGACAGCCTTCGTCACCACCCTCTACGGACTTGGCGGGTAGGCGGGTGGCGCAGCCCGCTCATCCCTAGCGGGAGGAGGAGCTTGCCCCACGCAGCCTCCGGGGAGGCGTGGAGGGCGCAGCCCCTCCACAAAAAACGTAACCGAGCCTGGGTAACGCCAGACGGCACCATCGGCGGAGCCGAAATCGAAACCTGAAAGAAGGAGCCACATGGCCTACGAGCAACTCGAGGAGATCCTAAGCCGACGGAGCGAGAAGATCGCCATGTTCCTGACCCTGGAAAACGCCTTTGGCCTGATCCTGGTCGCACTCCCGTGCTACGCCATCAGTGCAGGGATGCCCCTCATC
>CAIWUD010000641.1 GCA_903915775.1 uncultured Chloroflexota bacterium
GCACACCCCGTGCGCTGGAGCGAGGCCGACAGCATGCACCTAACCCTTCAGTTTCTCGGTGAATCGGCTGCACCGTTGGCAACGGAGCTTACCAGCGCCCTCGCCCAACTCGAACCGCCAACCTTCAGCCTGCAACTCGCCGCCGTTGGGATCTTCCCCCACGCCCGTCAACCACAAGTCATCTGGGTAGGGGTAACCGGCGACCTCGCGGCCCTTGCCGCCCTGCAGCAGCAGGTGGTCGCACGTACCTCAGCACTCGGCTATGCAGCCCCATCTCAACCCTTTGTACCCCACCTCACGCTCGGGCGCATCACGACAGGGGCATCACCCGCTGCCCTGCGAGCCCTCCGCACCGCCTTAGAACAGCTCGCTCCACCGACCCCACTGCGTTGGAACGCTGGACGCCCATACCTCTTCCAGAGTCTCCCCAACCCTCAAGGTTCGACCTACATCCGCCTTGGACACAGGGAGGGAACAAGCTGATCGTGGAGGAGAGAGCCCTTCGCAAGCAAACCCAACCCAACCTCGCCACTACCAGACACTCCCGTCAACGTAGCCGAAACCCTAGTTATAGTACAATTTTGTCGCAGCTGTATGTTAAGATGCGCAACATGCTGCCCGCTTTTACCTATTCGTGGCACCCCTCGGAGGGAACCGAGTTCGTACACCCTCGCTTGATGTTGCCTAAATGTTCTTATGCTCAAGTCTACACTCTTCGGTACGCCGCATATTTATATCAACGGCACGTCTATCTCTGAGAAGCTTGTTGGCAAAGAATTGGCCCTCTTCGCGTTCCTTGCTGTCAACCGTGAACCCTGCTCCCGCACCAAGATCATCGATATCCTCTGGGGTGATGCGCCCGAACAGAAGGCACGCGATAGTCTCCGCAGCCTCCTCTATACCATGCGCCAGACTCTGGGTGACTACCTCATCGTCACGCGCCAGATCGTCTGTCTCAACCGCCAACTCCCCTACTGGCTTGATGTCGAAATTTTCACCAGCCTGCCCGAACGCCTGGAGCATCAAGAGACTCTGCTCTGGTCTGAGGTACTCCGGCTCCATGGTCAGGAGTTTATGGATGGCTTTCAGATTACGAATGCACCATCATTTGACGATTGGCTCTCGGCTCAACGTGAGCAGTTGCGCAATCGGGCCATCACCGGTTGGCGTCAGATCGTCGATCGTCAGTGGGGAGAGCAGCAGCTTGCCGAGGCTATCCTCTCCAATCAGCAACTGCTGCTGCTAGCCCCTTGGGACGAAGAGGCGCACCGGAAGCAGATGCAGATTCTCGCTACCTCAGGACAGCGCAGCGCAGCCCTTGCCCACTATGAGATCTGTCGTCAGCAACTCCACGATGAGCTCGACATTCTGCCAAGTGCCGAAACAACCAACCTCTATCGGCAGATTAAGGCCCAGGTTCATACACCAACACCCAAACCATCCCCCTCCCCCACAGCCCCACCTGCGATACAGGCCCCAGCAACCTCGTCGCCAGTTAATACGCTTATGGGTGGGATCGCAGTGCCGCGCCGTCTCTGGGGGCGCCAACCAGAGCTCCAACTCCTCCATCAGTGGCTGAGCAGCGAACAGTGCCGCCTCGTGACCATCCATGGTGTCGTTGGTGCAGGTAAAACTGCTCTGGCTGCTGGAATTGTCCAGTTGCTAGCACTACCAACAGCCCCAGCCCCACCCGCGTTCAACACGATCGTCGTCACCACATGTCGGAGTGTGTCGACACCGACCCACCTCATCCACGACTGGCTGCAGCAGCTGAGTAGTCAGCCAATCACGACCCTACCCCTCACGCTAGACCGACAACTCGATCTGCTCATCCGTCTGATGCAGCAACAGCGCATCCTCTTCGTGCTCGACGATGTTGATCACTGGTTTACCAGACCAGATGCTCCAGAGCGGGCCACCTACCTTACCCTACTGCAACTCTTGGTTGAACGTGAGCATCGTTGCGCACTGCTACTCACTACCCGTCAGACCCTACCAATCAACCACGCCGTGGCAGAACCCGACCGCTACCGCTACCTACCCCTGGGAGGGCTCGCCCCCGATGATAGTCGGCAACTCCTCATGAGCTATGGCTTGCAGGGCAGTAGTGCCGACGTTGACCTCCTCCAGCAGCACTACGCTGGTCATCCCCTCCTGCTCCAACTGGCAGCCCATGAGATTCAACTGCTCTTTGCCCAACAGATTGCTGCGTTTCTCCAGGAGGATATGCCCTTCACCCAAGCCATGATCACCCTGCTCGATCAACAACTCGCGCTGCTGTCGCCCCTGGAGGAAGAGTTGCTCACCCATTTGGCACTGAACGGGGGAGCAGATACCCACGAGCAGCTCCGACATACGCTTGTCACTACGCCCAGCAAACGTGACTACATGGCGGCTCTGTCGAATCTGGTACGCTACACCCTCGTAGAGCTCCGTCACCACTCCGTCGTGCCCAACCAACTCTTTGCCCACTACCTGCGTGGCCGACGTATGGAGGGCGATGCGCTCCTCACCTCTTATCAGCGGGTTAAGCTCGTGTGAATCACGGCTCACATCTGCTACCATCTGGCCAACTGACGAGTAATTCACGATCTATTCACGTTCAACTCACGCTTGGGCTGTACACTGAGCGGGTAGGTGTTACCAGACGGGACGTCAAGGGGAAAGTAGTGCCCTGAGTCATGGTTCGAATGGGCATGGCAGGTTTGCGGGAAGTTGGGTTCCGCCAAACGCTCATGCTCATATAGTCGAAGTTGGACCATGCTGGGAAATGAAGGGCGCTCTCCTACCGGCTGGTATGCCTCTGAACAGTGCCTCACCACAACCCCTACGGAAGTAGGATTCTGACGGCTACAGATTTCACAACGACGTGGATCGGGGAGCATGTGGGGAACTGTGCCCTATCCGGCAGATCTTGAAGGCGTGCCCATGCTCAGTACCTACCTCTTCACCGGAGGCGCACTACTCATCATCGTCAGAGCCTACCGTGCTCAGGAGCGACGCCCGATGGCATCCTGGTTGCGCAAGACAACCTCACGCTTCTTTGCCCTCGTTCGCCCCATAGGCCAGCACTACCGTCACTTCACACTGAAGCGCGTACGTACCCCGCCGAGCCAGACGGAACAGCCTCCAAGCGAGGACCAAGCACAGGATTCGTCGCTAGTAGTATCCGAAACCGATAGTGCACTCGATGCCGAGTCGTACCAGATGCTCGACAGCGTCACATGGCACCTCCCCGCTACAGCCCGTCTCCTGTGCGTAAATCAGGAATCACTCGTCTCGGTTACACAACTCGCTATAGGCGATATCATTATCGTCGATGTAGGTGAGATGATCCCGATCGTCGGTGTCGTTATCGCGGGAACAGCCTGGATCTTCTCCTCACAGGAACCTATATCACTGCTGCATACACAAGCAGGGGTCACTGAGCGTAGCTACAAAGTCGCCATCGGCGACCGAGTCAACGCCGGCGATATTGTTGTCGTGGGGAACCTGCATCTCACGGTGGGATTGCCCGGGGTGAGTCCTGCTTCACAGCAGCGTGACTAGCGTACGGGGGCTCTGGAGAACGAGGTCCTGCACCAAAAACCTCACCCAACCCTGGTTCCGCTAGGGGGCAGAATGAACAGGCGTGATCATGCGAAAGCGCAGCCGCCGTGTCCAGGATGTGGTAAACTTCAGGCAGGTTTTGTAACTAAGCTACGCTCGTTGCCGCTGCTCATGAAACCTGGCCCCAGGAAATCTCACCCACGAGGAGGCGAGACGATGCTGATGACCCTAGCAGTTACTGGTACGGCACTCTACGGTAGTGTGAAACTACTGCGTCATCGTACCCAGAAACGGGCTCAACCCAGTGTGGTGAACGCTGCAGCAGTTGAGCTTGATCAACCTACTAGATCGGCTACACCCATTGATCCTGATGTGATCGCGCCCTCAGGGAAGGCTATGCCCCCTGTCAAGCAGTGGCGCATCCTGAACCGCTTCACAACGAACCCTTCGCTGCGCAAGACCTCCATCCTCGCCCTCGGTGGCGCAACCTCGTTGACCCATATTGCCCTCGGTCTCCAATACTCCTCGCTGCTCTTCATCTGGAATGGGATGGGCTATGCCGCGCTCCTTGCGGCAAACTACGCCATGCCCCGCCTAGCCCGCTACCGTAATGAGAGCCGCGATCTGCTGATGGCCTATACCGGTACGACCATCGTCGCTTACGTTCTCCAAGAGGGGCTGCTTGGTCTCATCTCGCCAGTCGGGATGGTCAATAAGGCGGTCGAACTCGGTATGCTTGGCCTACTCTGGTTTGAGCCAGATACGAAGCGGATCGTGGGCGATGTTCAGCAACCAGCAACAACGGTGTTGCCGGTCACCCCAGTTGAGACCGTGTAGTCAGCCAGAAATTGATCGCTGACTCGCGGCTCAAATCAGCTCAGTTCACGCTCTAATCACGCTTAATTCACGCTCAACTCACGCTACGCTGCTACAATAGCACTATCAAAGTAGTACGAACCCTGTTCAACTAGGCACTTTGATACCTATCACTCATCGCAATAAGAAAGGACACCTCCTCATGGCAAAGCGCCCTGCCTCCAACAGCCTCCGTGTTCGCACCAACCTCCGCGCCGGTCTGGCCTGGGACGATCTCGACGACAAGGCCGCCGAGTGGTGGAACCAGTTGACCAGTGCGGTCTCTGGTGCGGTAAGCAACCTCACTGGCGGTTCCGGCTCCAGCCAGACGACCAGTTCGTAACGCAAGTTCTACACGACCAGCAGACAGCCCGGTATGGCAGATGTCCATACCGGGCTGTTTGCTTGCTCGGAAATCCTTCATGGCTTGTCGTTCTTTACTACAGGAGTGTTTCAGCGTCGGCTCTTTACACAGCCCTACAGAACAGACATCAACGCCATGATCTCTTTCATTGTCCCTGTCTACCGCGCTGCCGAAAGTCTGCCCGAACTGCACCAACGCCTAGTTCGCGTATTTGGTAACTCTCCCCATGGGTTTGAGCTCATCTTTGTGGAAGATTGCGGTGGCGACAACTCTTGGTCGGTCATCCAGAGCCTGATCGCCAAAGATCACCGCGTACAAGGGTTCCGCATGAGCCGTAACTACGGCCAGCACAACGCCCTCTTGTGCGGTATCCGTGCTGCACGGGGTGATACCATCATCACCCTCGACGACGACCTCCAACACCCACCAGAGGAACTGCCGAAACTAGTAGCCAAACTGAACGAGGGGTATGACGTAGTCTATGGATCGCCTGAGCATGAGCAGCACGGCTTCCTCCGCGATCTCGCCTCCCAGGTAACCAAGTTGGCCCTCGAAGGTGCGATGGGTGCCGCGAATGCACGCCAGGTCAGCGCACTCAGGGCCTTCCGTACCCGGTTGCGCGATGCCTTTGCCGATTACCGCAGCCCAAGCGTCAACATCGACGTCCTCCTGACCTGGGCAACCACAAACTTCACGGCTCTACGCGTCCGGCACGAAGCGCGTAAGTTTGGCCAATCAGGCTATACCCCCCGCAAACTGGTACGCCACGCCCTCAACATGATGACCGGCTTCTCCACCACCCCGCTACAGATTGCAAGCGTGATGGGCTTCACCTTCGCACTGTTGGGTCTGATCATCCTGGCCTATGTGCTCATTCGCTGGGTCCTGCAGGGTAGTGCCGTACCAGGCTTCGCCTTCCTTGCCTCTATCACTACGATCTTCTCTGGTGCCCAGCTACTCTCCCTGGGTATCATCGGTGAATACCTCGCCCGCATGCACTTCCGCACCATGGAACGACCTACCTACGTCGTCAGCGAACGTGCCCGTACTGCCATGGTTCCAGTAGAGAGCTACATTGTGCCGCCTGCAACCAGTGCTTATGGGCCCACGCAAAACGTAGAGGGTACGGCGAACGGCCATGGCTACTACCACGCAGTGTCACCTAACGAGATCCCCATCCCATCATGAAGACGTTCGATATCCAGAGCTCGGCCCTCCACCTCCGAGCAGCGGAGGCACCCTGGGATAGTGCGATCTTCGGCTACCCCGTGGCTCAGATCAGCTCAATCCAGGTGCTGGATGCAGCTGCTGCTCGTGCCGACTTTGAGCCATTCTGGCACTGGTGCGATCTGCACGGGGTGCGCATCATCAGTTGTCGCCTCGCCCACCAGCAACTGCGCGAGTCGATGCTCCTCGAGCAGCAGCAGTTTCGTTTTATCGAGATGGTGCTACACCCCCACTTGCCCCACCTGCAGGCCTGTACATGCGACAGCGACTCACTGATCATCGCCCCAGCAGAGGCCGAGGATCTCCCGATCCTTCGTGGCATAGGCGCCCAGGCCTTCCACCATGAGCGTTACCATGTTGATCCACGCCTCGATCCCACATTTGGTAACCAGCGCTACGCACGCTGGGTGGAGAACAGTCTGCACCATCCCAGGCAGCGTCTGCTCAAGCTCCTCGATGGCCAGCAGATCATTGCCTTCTTCATCATCGAAGCTAGTGAACGGGGAGACGTCTACTGGCACCTCACCGCAGTGGCGCCCGCCTTCCAGGGGCGGGGCCTCGGTCGCCGCACATGGCGCGCCATGATTGCCCACCATCAGAACGAAGGTCTCGCGACCATCACTACCACGATCTCGGCACGCAACACCACGGTGCTCAACCTTTACGCCAGTCTCGGCTTCCGCTTCCTACCCCCTGAGATGACCTTTCACTGGGTACGGGAATAGTATTGTAGAGGTGTAACCATGCTCCCCATTCCCTTCAATCGACCATACCTCGGCGGTAAAGAGCTATGGTACATCGCTCAGTCCCACGCCAAGGGCCAGATGGCGGGTGATGGTAGTTTTACTCGTCAATGTCAGAGCTGGCTGGAGCGACGTACCGGTTCGCACAAGGCTCTCCTCACCCACTCATGCACGGCTGCTCTGGAAATGGCTGCGATCCTTGCCGACATCCAGCCTGGAGATGAGGTGATTATGCCCTCATTCACCTTTGTCTCTACGGCAAATGCATTCGTGCTTCGTGGTGGAGTACCTGTTTTCGTCGATATCCGTGAAGATACCCTGAACATCGACGAGCGGAAGATCGAGGCTGCCATCACTCCACGCACCCGCGCTATCGCCCCGGTGCACTACGCCGGTGTCGGGTGCGCGATGGATGTCATCATGGATCTTGCCGAACGCTACCAACTACTGGTCATCGAGGATGCCGCCCAGGGTATGCTCGCAAGCTTTAACGGACGTCCCCTCGGCGCAATCGGTCATCTCGGTACGCTCAGCTTCCACGAGACCAAAAATATTATCTCAGGTGAGGGTGGGGCACTGCTAATCAACGCACAAGCCCTCGCCTCACGCTCCGAGATCATCCGTGAAAAGGGCACCAATCGTAGCCAGTTCTTCCGTGGCCAGGTCGATAAATATACCTGGGTTGATGTCGGTTCATCATACCTACCGGGAGAAATCATCGCCGCGTTCCTCTGGGCTCAGATGGAGGAGGCTGACGCGATTACGGCGCGACGGCTAGCCATGTGGCAGCGTTACCACCATGCGTTTGAATACCTGGAACGGGCAGAGCGCCTGCGCCGACCGATCATCCCGGCCCAGTGTCAGCATAATGCCCATATCTACTACCTGTTGCTCCGCGATCTCCAGGATCGTACCAATTTCATCAGCGCGATGAAGGAGCAGGGCATCCAGTGCGTCTTCCACTACGTACCCCTCCACTCGGCACCCTATGGTCGCACCATGGGACGAACGGTCCAAGAGCTCCCCATCACGAGCGATCTCTCCGATCGGCTCGTGCGCTTACCCCTCTGGCTGGGGCTGGAAGAGCATCAGGATCGGGTCATCACCGCGATGTTGGACTTCCTCAGGCGGAGTGCCTAGGGCATGGTGTAGGCTGCGCCAACGTGACCGTCTGGTGCTACCAAGGCTAGGTTCCTTTTTTTGTGGCGGGCCTCGCCCTCCACACATCCTGTAAGCGTATCAAGACGATTTGAAGCACAGCTCGACCCATGGCTCCCGTGGGCCGAGCTGTGCTATAATGCGCTGTAATCGGACATCGTCTCCTCTCCCCAACGCACAGTCAAGCGCACCCTGCGCGGGATAGCAAGGAGCTTCCTGAGGATATGGCGACTACAGCCTTTACCCGCCTACTTGAGCGGATCACCCAGCGCGAAGCACACGTGGCAATTATTGGGCTAGGCTATGTCGGGCTACCGCTTGCCGTGGTGTTCGCCGAGGCGGGTTTCAGCGTCATTGGCATTGACCTTGATACCCGCAAAGTAGATGCTCTCGCCGAAGGCCGATCCTACATTGAGGATATCCCATCTGAGCGCATCCAACCCCTCGTCGCTGAGGGCAGGCTCAGTGCTACAACGGATTTCAGCGTGCTCGCCCAGTGTGACGCAGTGAGTATCTGTGTGCCGACACCGCTCAATAAGACTGGTGATCCCGATATCTCCTACATCATTAGCGCATCTGAGCAGATCGCACGCTACCTCCATCCCGGTATGCTCGTGGTCCTGGAGAGCACTACCTATCCAGGTACCACCCGCGAAATCATTCTGCCCCGGCTAGGGAATGACGTGAATGGGCTGCACGTCGGCACCGACTTCTTCCTCTGCTTCTCGCCGGAGCGAGTTGATCCCGGGCGTACCGACTGGACGACCATCAATACCCCCAAGGTGCTGGGTGGAGTGACCCCCCAATGCCTTGAAGCGGGCCAGACGCTCTACGGAAGTGCTATCCAGCGCATTGTCCCGGTCTCCTCCCCTGAGGCAGCCGAAATGACCAAGCTCCTCGAGAACACCTTCCGTGCGGTCAATATTGGCCTCGCCAACGAACTCCTCCTCATGTGCGAACGCCTCGACCTAGATGCCTGGGAGGTGATCGATGCAGCTGCAACGAAACCGTTCGGCTTCATGCGCTTCACACCGGGGCCGGGGCTGGGTGGTCATTGCATCCCTATCGACCCCCTCTACCTCTCCTGGAAGCTGCGTACCCTCAACTACAACGCGCGCTTCATCGAGTTAGCCAGCGAGATCAACACGGCCATGCCCCGCTACTGGGTGCAGAGGATCCAGGATCGCCTGAACGATGCCGGAAAAGCCGTGAAGGGGAGTCAGATTCTGGTTCTGGGCGTCGCTTACAAGCGTGATGTCAGCGACATGCGCGAATCACCGGCCCTAGATATCATCCATCTGCTTCAGGAGAAAGGGGCAGTCGTGAATTACCACGATCCACACGTGCCCACCTTCTCCCATGATGGCATGGCCATGACCAGCGTGACTGACCTCCACGCCGCCCTGGACGGCGCCGATTGCGTGGTCATTACCACCGATCATGCCCTGTACGACTGGAATCTGGTGCGCCAATCAGCGCAACTCCTGGTCGATACGCGGCATGTCGCCTGATCGCGGGAGAGCGTGCGCATCTCAAACAGCCTAAAGAGACTATGAAGATACTCGTTACAGGTTCAGCTGGGTTTATCGGCTCCACTCTCGCCATGCGGCTCCTCGCACGGGGTGACCATGTCATTGGGATTGACAACCACAACAGCTATTACGATCCGGCACTCAAAGAGGCGCGACTCAACCGTTTCTGCAACCACCCCACCTATACCCATCTGCGGATCGACCTGTCCGACGGTCAGGCCATCGCTGCCTGTTTTGACGAGCACAAACCGGCTCGTGTCGTCAACCTAGCCGCCCAGGCTGGTGTGCGCTACTCGATCCAGAACCCCCTCGCCTACATCCAGAGCAATATTCTCGGGTTTACCCACATCCTCGAGGGGTGTCGGCACCACGGGATCGAACATCTCGTCTACGCCAGTACCTCGAGCGTGTATGGTGCCAACACCGCGATGCCCTTCTCGGTACACCAGAATGTCGATCACCCCCTCAGTTTCTATGCGGCGACCAAAAAAGCCAATGAACTGATGGCCCATACCTACAGCCATCTCTACGCCTTACCAACGACTGGTCTGCGCTTCTTTACCGTCTATGGCCCCTGGGGACGGCCTGATATGGCCCTCTTCAAGTTCACCAAGGCCATTCTCGCCAACGAGCCCATCCAGGTCTACAACTACGGCCAGCATCGCCGCGACTTCACCTTTGTCGATGACATTGTCGAAGGAATTGTACGGGTGCTCGACCGTCCGGCAACCCCTAACCCCAACTGGAATAGTGCTG
This sequence comes from uncultured Chloroflexota bacterium, assembly GCA_903915775.1. Lineage (GTDB taxonomy): Bacteria > Chloroflexota > Chloroflexia > Chloroflexales > Chloroflexaceae > Viridilinea. The sequence continues at coordinate 10,185 of CAIWUD010000641.1, forward strand.
CACCCGACCCCGGCACGAGTGCCGCGCCGTGGCGGGTCTACAATATCGGGAACAATGCGCCCGTAGAGCTCATGGACTACATCGCCGCCCTGGAGCAGGCACTGGGGAAGAGGGCGACGATCGAACTCCTCCCCCTGCAGGCTGGCGACGTACCCGATACCTATGCCGATGTGAGCGATCTCGTGGAGCAGTTTGACTATAGACCATCTACCCCTGTAGCCACCGGGATTGCCCGTTTTGTGGATTGGTACCTCTCTTTCTACACCACGGCTTCGTGAGGGCGACGGACCGTTGGTGCCATGTCTACCGCTATGTCAAATCAGCTTTCCAAGACCAGGCGAACTGCATCTGGTCAGTGGTGTACGTAAAGACTCACGCTAGCTGGTGAGGTAGAGTTCACAGATGGTGTGTAGCTACCACGGCACCCTGTTGTGCCAACAGGGCTCTCTGTAACCCTATCATAGTGAGAGGTTTATGCAGCACTGGCGCAACCGCTATCTCCTCCTATCGGATCTGGTTTTGGTACCGTTGGCTATCTATCTCAGTTTTGTCCTCCGGCTTGAGCAGGTTGATCCTGCTGCGTACACTCCCGGTCTACTGACTCTCATTGGGCTAGCAACGCCGCTAACTTCCCTGCTTATCTACCAGAGTGGTCTCTACCGCCAACATTGGGGCTATGCGTCGCTCGGCGAACTGCTTGCGCTCGGGCGGGCCATCACCATCGCGCTGCTGGGTGCCGCCGCGCTTCAACTCGTTATCGCCATGGCGGAGCCTTCGCTGGCACTTCCACGCTCTATCCCCTTGATTGCACTACCTCTTGCCCTTGGCGCGGTTGTCTCCTCACGCCTCCTCCTGCGAATTCTGATCCGCCGTGATCGCCACCCTACAACGAAACGCCATCAGCAGCAGGTGCTGATCATGGGCGCTGGCGCTGCCGGCGCACTCACGGTACGTGAACTGCAGGATAATCCGCAGCTAGGCAAGCATGTGGTTGGACTGCTAGACGATAACGTACGTATGCACGGCATGGCCATTCACGGCGTGCGTGTGCTCGGCGACCGTACAGCAATCCCACTCCTGGTTGAGATGCACCGGATCCAGCAGGTCATCATTGCGATGCCTACAGCGTCGGGTAAGGATATCCGGGCTATCGCTCAGATCTGTAGCGAAGCAGGGGTTGAGACGCTCACCATCCCCGGTCTCTATGAACTGTTGGATGGCAGAGCCCAGGTGAGTCAGATGCGTACGATCGAGATCGGCGACCTCCTGCGTCGTGCGCCAGTGGAGACCGACCTCGCCAGTGTACGCCAACTCATTACGGGTGAAGTGGTACTAGTAACCGGTGGGGGCGGTTCGATCGGGAGTGAGATCTGTCGCCAAATTCTGCGCTCTGAGCCTGCAGAGTTGATTATTCTGGGCCACGGTGAGAATAGCGTCTTCGAGATCCAGCACGAACTGCAGCGGATGCTGGGGCAAAAGCCCGGTGGACCACGGATCACCCCCCTGATTGCCGATATCCGCGATCGTGGGCGCATCCAGGCGCTCTTCTGGCGCCACCGACCCGCTCTGGTCTTTCACGCGGCGGCGCACAAGCACGTGCCGCTGATGGAGCTCAATCTGGTTGAGGCGGTGAGCAATAATGTGCTCGGCACGCGCAATCTGCTCGATGCGGCCATGGAGACGGGTGTCGAGCGCTTTGTGATGATCTCCTCGGATAAGGCCGTCAATCCAACCAGTGTGATGGGGGCAACCAAGCGGATCGCTGAACTGTTGGTTCACCGTGCGGCTCAGTTGAGTCAACGCCCGTATGTGGCCGTACGTTTCGGCAATGTATTGGGAAGCCGTGGCAGTGTGATCCTGACCTTTAAGCGCCAGATCGCTGCTGGTGGGCCAATTACAATTACCCACCCGGAGATGCAGCGCTACTTTATGACCATTCCCGAGGCGGTTCAACTGGTGCTGCAGGCGGCAACCTTAGGCCAGCAAGGTGAAGTCTTCATGCTCGACATGGGCGAGCCAGTGAAGATTGTGGATCTCGCCCGCGACATGATTCGGCTCTCTGGGCTGGAAGAGGGGCGCGATATCGATATCGTCTATACAGGGGTGCGGCCGGGTGAGAAGCTGTTTGAAGAGCTCTTCGCCGATGGGGAGCACTACCGCCCTACAAGCCATGATAAGCTCTTCATCGCTCATGGCGCACATAATCATACCCCCTCCGACCTGGTGCACACAATTGACCAACTCGAGCAAGGGGTAGCATCCGATAGCGAACCGGATCTGCTCTGGTTGATTCAGCAGCTGGTGCCAACCTACCAAGGGACTACGTCGCTGCCAGTACGGGTAGAAGCGCAGGATCAAGTCGTCTCTGTGGGGATGGCGAGACCGATGCTACCCTAAGCATGTGGTAGGAATAGCTGGTGTAACCAGGTTACGGGAGGTCTGAGAGCGCAGCATGGTCCCGGTCATCCTCTTCGCCTA
>CAIWUD010000642.1 GCA_903915775.1 uncultured Chloroflexota bacterium
CCTGACCGTAACTGCTCACACCGCTCCCGGAGTGAGTGCGTCTCGCCCTCGTGGCGCCCTCCCGTGGTTGCCCTGCCGTTGGCTTACCCCAACGCTGAACAGACACCTCTGCCTCAATCTCCACCGAAGCCGTTGCCTTGTGCTACACTACTATCCAGAGCTAGGCTCTGCTTGATCATCTCTACGAGGAACTCCGCCTTCGATCGCCATGACGACACTCCAATCCCTTGACCCATGGCTGGTACGCCCCCAGCCTCAGCCACAAGCCCGTCTGCGCCTACTCTGCTTTCCCTATGCTGGTGGCGGGGCTGCGATCTATCGCACATGGCCGAAGAGTCTCCCGCCAACAGTTGAAGTCTGGGCAATCCAGCTTCCAGGGCGCGAGACACGCTTTCGCGAACCGCGCCTGACCCGTCTTGAGCCGCTGATCAGTCGGCTTGCGGAGCTCCTCACGCCGCACCTGACGCTGCCCTTTGCCTGTTTTGGCCATAGCATGGGCGCGTTGATCAGCTTTGAGTTGACCCGTCGTCTGCGCGAGCAGGGTGGCCCACAACCGCGGCACCTGCTCGTTTCCGCCCGGCGAGCGCCACAACTGCCCCGTTCTCGGCCATTGACCTACAATCTGCCCGACGCGGAGTTTGTCGCTGAGTTGCGCCGTCTCAGTGGGACACCGGAAGAGGTATTGCGCCACCAAGAGTTGCTTGAGCTCATGATGCCACTCCTCCGCGCTGATCTGGAGATCAACGAAACTTACCAGTACCAGCCTGGTGCACCCCTCGATTGCCCTATCTCAGTCTTCGGTGGGCTAGAGGATACGACGACACATCCCGCAGAGTTACCGCCGTGGCAGGAGCAGACCCGTTCTACGTTTAACCTGCGCATGTTCCCCGGCGGTCACTTCTTTCTGAATAAAGCGCCACTCGATATAACCCGGGCTGTTGCCCAAGAGCTCACGCCACACCTAGAGTAGTACGAGGTAGGCCTATGGCTGTAGGGCCCCAAAGCCGCGGTCAGCACGCAGGAGGCGGTTACGTGCCCCAGTCGCTAGATCCCAGAGCCAGAGCTCGGTTGGGCTAGGTGGAGCGCTGCCACGGTACGGATCTGCTGGTGCAGCGGTGAGCTGGTAGATCAACCCACTGCCGGTAGTCGTCGCGGCACCGATCCCACCGAGGCCCTGCCCAGAGGCGAGCAGTTCACGCTGTTGGATGCCGTTCCAGCGGTAGAGTTGGTACTCCTGGATGGTCGGACTTGAGCAGTTCGTACTCAGATAGAAGAGCTGGCCTGCACCGTTCCAGGCCAATCCACGGCTCCAGAATGGCCCTTCGCGAAGTAGCTCAGTGGGCAGGGCTAGTTCCGGGGTTGGCTTAGGAAGCTCCGGAGTAGCCTTGTTCATCTGGTTTGGGGCTACTCGCTGCGTGGGGGTAGGTTGAGGCGGTGTGACGTTGGGGCGTAGACGTTGGCTGCCCAGACGGTCGACCAACAGGCCTTGTTCGTCGAAGATGAGCAGGTCAGCCCCACCGCGATCACCCCGCAAGGCCTCAACCGCGAAGTAGCGGCCATCGCGAGCTACCAAGGGGCGACCGAAAGCCGTGTAGGGTTCAACCTCCTCGGATAGTGGCACTGCTGCCGCAGCGAGATCCTCCTCCGTACGCTCAGCAGCGCGGCGCAGAAAGATCGTGCTCCGACCATCTGATGCTTGGGCAGTGTAGATGAGGACACCTCCAGCAAGCCACTGAGGAGCCGAGCGGCTCCACGCATCAAACCCACTTCCTAGGCGCTCTGGTACACCACCCGCTACGGGCACGGTGTAGATCGCCCGCTGAGTCGGCGGTATGCCCGTCTCATCAACGGCAAAGGCCAGAGTCGCGCCATCGAGACTAAACGCGGGATCGGCGCAACTCACCCCGATCTGGGCGACCATGCGCACCTGCTCGCCACGACTATCCATGACCCAGAGGGCGCCTGGTGCGGTGGGGTCCTCCTCGGCTGGGTCGAGACCAGGCAAGCTGCGACAGAAGGCTATGTGGGAGCGATCTGCACTCACTGCCAGATCGGTCTCGCTCTCGGGTGATGCACTGAGATTGAGCAACTTCACGCGATCGCTGCGCAGACCAGCCTGGATCCCACCGTGACCCGCCTCGATCCGCCAGAGATCGCCATCAAAGAGGGTGAAGATCGGGGCATCGAGGGTAGGTTGGGCATCACCGGCAGGTAGCCGTAGGGGATGGCTCGCCGCACTGAGTGGCGACTCGTGGGCTACAGCGAGGAAGAGACGGGTGGGATTACGCTCGAGGCGCAGTCTGAAGGGGCGAGGCTCGTTGAGTTCAATGAGGAGATCGACGCCACGCTCGGGATCAGTGGACGGTACGATTCGGAGGGCTTGAAGCGAGCGTGTACCGCTAAACGTGATCGTGGATGGTAGGTTTGAGGCCTGGAACTGCTCATCACGGAGCCAGCCAGGCAGGCTGATGCGGAGCAGGTAGGTGCCTGCATCCAGGAGTTGAGTTGGCTCGGGGAGTTGGAGGCATGTGGCCGTGGCCCCGAGCGGTCCCGAGCCATTGCTCAAGGTAAAGCGTAAGCGGAGTTGCTCGTAGCTCGCATTACCGCTGACCGTTGCTTCATCCAGGCTTGCCGAAAAGCTCCCATCGAGTGCACCAGCCTGCTGGTCACAGAAGCTGAAATCGACCAGGGCCGGGTTAGGCGTTGCGACTGGCGCGACTGGTGTAACGGTGGGGAGTGGTGTGGGCGATGCCGTCGGGGGCGGTGAAGCGGTGAGGGTGGGGCTAGCAGTGAGGGTGGGTGGGCCTGCGGTAGCTTCGCGCTCGGGCGTCCCAGTGCGTGTAGGTGTCAGGGCCTGGATCGTGGCCACGCCGGCGATCTCCTCACGCGAACCGACACTGACCAGGGTACAGCCGGTCAGTAGGAGGAGCGGGAGGAGCAAGCCATACGGACATCTCACCATACTCTTATCCCCAAGGCATGTTGCAAGGTCGGCTGCGCCGATGGTAGCCTCTGGCGCTACCCCAACGAGCCGACGCGCAAACACCCCTAATCACCGGGAAGTACTACCTTAATCCAACCTCTGCGCAGTGCGTAAACGACGGCCTGGGTGCGATCGTTCACTGCCAGTTTACGGAGAATTGAGGAGATATGGTTCTTCACCGTCTGATTGCTGATCTCGAGCTGTCGAGCGATCTCCTTATTAGTACGTCCGGCGGCAACGAGATCGAGCACCTCGAGCTCGCGCACCGACAGCGGCGAGTAGATTGCGTCGCTCTCCTCATCAATAATCATCTGACGAAAGGCAGAGAGCACCTGAGTGGCTACATCGGGTAGAGAGAGCACAAGATCGTTGATTGGGTAACAGCCGCGGCGTACGGCAAGCATCGTCTGGAGCAGAATTGGCCACTCCACATTACGCAGGAGGTAGGCAGCAACCCCCGCTCGGATCGCTTTCACCACAGAACTGCTGTCGAGTTTGCTGCCAAAGAGGATGATGCCAACGTGGGGATGGTTGCGCTTAATTGCCCGGGACACCTCCAGGCCATTGATACCGGGAAGATCCAGTTCGATCAGCACGAGGTCGGGATCGCCATAGTCGACAAGCTGAATCGCTTGTTGACCATTACTCGCCTCACCGACAATCTTGAAGTTGGGCATTGTCCGGAGATGGTGGCGGAGGCCCTCGCGGAAGAGGGCGTGGGCGTGCACGAGGAGAATCGAGGTAGTGCTCAAGCGCGGTTTCCTTGCGCTCTGCCGGCCCCGTGCGTATTGCCTATGTCATAGAGCGGAGTGCGGTGAGCAGTAGCGGGGTCGCACCAGAGATTGGCTCGGTGTGACGATCGCACTTCTTACACCCGTGA
>CAIWUD010000643.1 GCA_903915775.1 uncultured Chloroflexota bacterium
AAAGTGCGGGAGAGCCACATTTAGAGTATCAAAAACAGGCGCAGCCGTGGCGAGCTGATGGCCAAAATGCTCGGCGACCACTATCTGCCGTATGTTGGCCCACGCTAACGATCAGACCCTAGCTGACCCCTCAGGCTCGCTGCTGCGGCCTTCAATGTAGGCCATCGGAACTGAGAGGCGCAGCTCGCCCTCGCGCGTAGCCAACTCGTTCAGCGCGGCCTCCAGCTCGCTGAGGAGCGCCCGCTGCGGTAGCGGGCCGATCACATCGAGCCAGGCCGGCAAAAAGCCGAGCCGAATGAAGCTGTGAGCGAGCAGTGCGCTCCCACTGGCGAAACGTAACTGCGTCTCATCCTCGAACACGTGCGTGACCGCAAAGCCCGCCATGCGCAGCGCAGCCTGGAGCCCGGCGACAGTCGCGCGGTGTGCGATGTGCGCTTCGAGACGCGCCAACGCCTCAGCCGCGCCATGTGCGGCAAGCACGCCTGCCAGCACCGCATAGAACTCGCGCATATGGCCCATGAGGTTGGTCGTCAGCGCGATCCGCGCCTCGGGCCGCGCCACACGCCGGCACTCGCGCAACACAGCCGCAAGATCGCTCACATTGTTAACGCCCAGGTTCGAGACAATCAGGTCAACGGCGGCGTCCGGCAGCGGGATGCTCGCCGCATCGGCCTCGAAGAGCGTCACGTTGCGCACCCCCCAGGCCCTCGCCTTACGCTCGGCGCGCGTAAGCGCGGCCGCCCATGGGTCAATCCCATACACCTGCGCCGACGGGCCGAGGCGCTGGGCCAGTTCCAGGAGCGGGAAGCCCGTCCCGCAGCCGATGTCGACGGCAACTTGTACGGAGCGCAGGGGGACGTGCCGCAGGAGCAGCGCGCCGAACAGGGCCGACCAGAGCGGCAGCTCATCGTAGGTGTCGACCACAGCCGGGTCGTTCCAGTCAATCGGTGGCAGCAGTAGCTCGTCCATCGCTGGTATGCGCTCCTTTCATCGGCATCGCTGATCAGTCGTCGGCGATTCTCGTGCCAGCTATCCTCTGCGGTCCTCAAGGAGATATGGCGGTGCGCCAGCTGTAGCGCCGCGCCGATCTGCGGGTCATGGAGCGCCGCGATGGTTCACTGACTCGGCATCGCGGCGCGCAGCAACGCCGCTACGGCCGCAGTATAGGCTGGGATATCGACATCGGTGTTCAGCGCCTGTAGATATCGCGCATCGATGCCTGGTGAAAGCCCTTGCGCGCAAAGCAACGATAGGCAGCGTCGATGATCTGCTGGCGGCGCGCGGCGCTGTGGGCTTCAGATACTTTCGGCATATCGAACGATCGATCTTTTTATTCCAGCGCATAGCCCGCTGAGATTGCTCTATTGCTCAGCACATCATGATAGCTAGAACCCTATAGCCTGCTTGACCGTGTGATGCTGGGCTCGAGCTGCCTTGAGCACCAGGTCGATGCACCAGATGGGCAACGAGATAGCCAGAGCCCTGCTCGCTTATGCCGACGGAAACTCGGGCAGCCTGAGGAGCTTCGCTGTAGACGCGAAATGATGCTGTTCGTGGACCACCAGAATGCGGAAGGCATCGAGCAAGCTGTAGGTAATGAAAGAAACTGCCGGCGAGGTGATGATGATCCGGGCAGCATCAAGGCTGGCACAGCCATGCATCAGCTCGACGAGGCGTTGCTGCTGGCGCGTGAAGGCCGTGACGATCGACGGCTCAACCACGCTTAGCGTTGGTTCAAAGAGCTTCGCCGTCCGTACCTTACGGAGCCGCTCGGGGTCGAGGCTGGCGATCAGCAGGCGCCCGAAGAGGGTTGGGGCGAGCGGCAGGCGTTCCCTGAGCGCAGGCGTCCTAGTGCCGGCGACAATCTGCTCGAACATTGGGAAGTAGGATCTGTTGGCGATCACGACGTGCTCAATCTGCTGGCCCACGCTCCACTCGGTGGCATTCGGCTTCCAATTGAGCTGATTCTGCCCCAACGCGCCAACCTGCGCCGTGATCGCCTCTGTGAGTTGCTCGACGAGCGGGATTAGCTGGGGGATGGTTGCCCGGGCAATGTCGTTCGGCATCGCATGCTCCTCGTCACTACGCGGCGGCTCCTGGTGCTGACTCCACGAGCGCGATCACCATCTGACAACGCCCGCTTCGTTGCTCCCGTCCGGTTGGCACCAGTACACCACAGACCCGCTGTTCTGGCAAGGGGACAGGGTGCCTTCTTTTGGGGACAATGCTGGGGACACGACAGTAGAGCAAACCAGCGCATAGATTTGCCAGGTAAGCCCCGGGAAATGCGCGATATGCCGCCTCAGCTTTCTGAGGCGGCATATCGCGCATTCTCCGAACGTAAGGATTACCAGAAGCCAGGTGTGCTCATCACTTTTTCGCATTGAGATGAGAAAATGCGCCCTCGTGGGAGCACTACCTGAGGCTGTCCCATCGCTGCACGATCAGCTGCGTGCGCGCAAGGGCCAGGATTGGCCCGAACGGGAGCGCGAAACCCCACCAGTACACCGCGCCTGCCGGCAGGAGGAGCAGGGCCAGGATAGCGCCGCGCCGCTTGCCGCGCCAGACCAGTCCGCCCGCCAAGCATTCCAGCAGGCACACCACCAGGAAACCGACCAGCAACGGCACGGTTGTCGGCAGACCGTAGTGTTCGAATGGGCCGCGACCATACGCTGGAAATCCCATGACGTACGGGATATCGCGGCCGGTGAGCAGATTGGCAATCGCCTGGATGCATGGCAGGCCAAAGCCTGCGCCGCTGAGCCACAGCAGCAGTGCGGCGAGTCAGAATTGCAGCGAGACGCCTATCATCGCCTCCCTCAGGGAGCAGCGCAGCGGCGGTGGCGCACCCAGCACCACGGCTTCTCCAGCGTGAACGAGCCAGACCGCGCCATCACCGAGGTGCGCCGCCGCCCAGCCCGGCATCCCGCGCGCGAATAATCGCCTGGGCGCGGTCGGCTACCTGCAGCTTGCTGAAGATCTCGGTGATGTAGTTGCGCACGGTCTTCGGGCTGATCACCAGTCGCTCGGCGATCGCGCTATTCGTCAGCCCGCCGGCGATCAGCTCGAGGACCTCGCGCTCGCGCTCGGTCAAGGCTGCGAAGGCCGGATCGTGGCGTACCTGCGCCATCTCGCGCGGGGCAGCCGACTGCGCGGCGAAGAAGTGCAGCATCCGCTCGGCGATGCTCGGGCTGAAGATCGCCTCCCCATCGGCGACAGCGCGGATGGCGCGCAACACCTCGGCCGGCTCCGTGCCCTTGACGACGTAGCCGCGGGCGCCGGCGCGCAGCGCCGCGAAGACCGAGTCATCCTCAAGCATCGTCACCATCAGCACGCGCACCTCCGGCTGGGCGGCGCACATGCGGCGCACCGCCTCAATGCCGCCGATCCCCGGCATGGTGATATCCATCAGCACCACATCGGGTCTGGTTTCCGCCGCGAGGGCAATCGCCGCTTCACCTGTGGCCGCGTCGCCCACCACCTCGGTGTCGGGCATCGCATTCAGCAGCGCCCGCAGCCCGAAGCGAAACACCGGGTGGTCGTCGGCGATCAGGATCCGGATCGGTCTCATAGGCGCTCCTTCGTCAGCGGCAACCAGACCCGCACCTGCGTCCCCTTCCCTGCCGCCGACTCGATCGTGAGTGTCCCGCCCAGTTCAGTGGTGCGCTCGCGGATCGAGGTCAGCCCAACGCCACTTCGCCGGGTCGCCGGCAGGCCGCGACCGTCGTCCTGGACCTCGACCCACAGACCGTTGTCGATGTGCAGGCGGACGATACAGCGCTGCGCGCCGGCGTGGCGCACGACGTTCGTGACCGCCTCCTGCACAATCCGGTATGCGGCGACTTCGACCGCCGCCGGGAGCGCCGGCAGCCGCTCCGGCGTATCGATGGTGATCTGCAGGCCGGCCTGCTGGTATGCCGCCGCCTGCTCGCGCAGCGCCAGCAGCAGGCCCAGGTCGTCGAGCGCCGGCGGGCGCAAGTCGTAGACGATGCGCCGGATATCGGCGATCGCCGCCTGGGCGTGGGTGGTCAGCTCTTCGAGCAGCTGATCGGCCGCCTGCGCATCGCGGCGCAGCAACGCGCGCGCGGCGGCGATCGTCAGCGTCAGGCTCGCCAGCTGCGGCCCAAGCCCATCGTGCAGGTCGCGCCGCAGGCGGCGGCGCTCCTCCTCGCGCGCCGCAACGAGCTGCTCGCGCGAGCGCTGGAGGTCGGCCGTCAGCCGGATGGCGTGCAGAGCCGCCCCGGCCTGCAGCGCGATGTCGTCCAGCAGCAGGCGCTCGGCCGGCGTGAACGACTCACCGGGCGCGCGCGGCGCGACCAGGAGTTGCCCGATTCGCTCTGCCTGGTAGACCAGCGGCAGCGCCATCGGATCGCCGACCGGCTCCCCGGCCGATGCCACCACCTCCAGCCGCTCGCCGCGCTGGACGGCGAGCGCAACATATGGCAGCTTCAACGTCTGCGCCACCGTCGCAGCGATGCCAGGGAGCACCGTGTCGGGCGCGAGCGTCGTCTTCAGCTGCTGGCTCAGGCGTGAAAGCACCACGTAGGGCTCATCCCGCTCGCCGTACATCAGCCGGTTCACGCGCCGCTGCAGACTCGCCCGCAGCGGCTGGACGAGAGCGCGGCGAGCCCGGTGGCCAGCAGCGCGAGAACGAGGTTGCCGCTCGCCTGGAACAGCGTACCGAGCCCGCCGACTACCAGCACGTACAGCCCGATGACCCCGGCGCTGAGCGCGCCATAGACCAGCGTCCGGTTGATGACCAGATCGATATCGTACAGCCGGTAGCGCAGGATGGCGATGCCGACGCTGGCCAGCAACACAAACCAGGGTATCACCAGCAGCACAGTCTCACTGAAGTTGAGGAACAGCACCCGGGCCAGGGTCGGCTCGCGCAGCGCAGGGACGAGCAGCGGCAGCGCGCCGTAGAGCAGAAAGCCCAGCGCGACCACGCCGAAGCCGAACAGCACCCAGCGGGCTTGCAGCCGCTCGTCCTGGCTGGAGATGCGGCGATAGCGGTAGACCTGGGCGGTCAGCCCGACGCCCATTGATAGGGGGATCAGCACACCAAACCAGAGCGCTGAGGCCCCGGTGAAGTCCCCGACCGTGAAGGCCGTAAGCGGCCCGACCATGATCCAGAGAACCCAGGTGATTGCCAGGATGCGTGTCCAGCGCGGGACAAAGCGGCCATCGGGGAACAGGTACGTGAAGATCGGGAAGCATCCGATCGCCGCACTCTGTAGAAACCTGACCGGTGTCTGCCAGGCGGGATAGTCGCGGATCAGCGGATCGAGCAGCGGGTTGCCGGTCACACCGAGCAGCACCAGCCAGAGCGAGACGAGCAGGGCGATCCGGTCGTCGGAGCGGCGCCAGAAGAGCAGCGCCCCGGCGGCCAGAAAGACCAGCGCAAACACGGCGATCAGGCCGGTCTGGTAGGCCGCGTAGGCGTCGAGCGACACACCCCACTGCTGGAGTAGCACGATATCGGCGGGGGCAAGCTGCCCTGGCACAGCGGCCTCGGGCGTGCGAACAACGCGCATCGCTTGAAAGAAAACCGGCAGGGCGACGACCAGGACAACCAGGGCGAGCCCAGCCAGGCTTGCCCACCCGATGCGGGCCGCGAGCAGCCGGCGACCGTACAGGCGATGCGCGCCGTGATCCGGTCGGTCTGCCAAGGCTACCAGGTTCGCTGCGGTCGGTTGCGGTGTCATGTTGTGAGGTCACTCCAGGCACATGCGATCAGGATGGCTTGCGGGATGCCGAGCAGCGGCCCATACGGAACCGCGAAACCGTACCAGAAGATGACACTCACCCCCAGCAGAATAAGCTGGAGGAGCGCGCCGTCCATCCGGAGATTCCAGAGCCAGTGGGCGGCGAGGAACTTCAGCGCGCTCATGGCAACGAAGATGAGCCCGGCGACGATGAACGCATCCATGCCGAGCGCCTCAAACGGGCCTCCCAGCGCTGTGATGCTGTCGACAAGCATGGGCAAGCGCTTGTGGGTGACCGCATACTGGAGTATCGGTACAACGCCGACAGTTGAAATCAACGCCTCGATGACGACAAGCGTGACAAGCGCCTTGTGCTGTGGTGCGTGCATGGTGTGTCTCCGATCAGCAGCGGCCGAACTTGCTGCTCAACGACATGCGGTGGAGTCCAGTATACGCTCGCATCCAAGCGGCAGACCGGTGACAGTTGTACTTGACCTTTACAGCTACTTGTTGTCCGGCAATACGCCGCCCTGCCTCAGGTAGGCATAGATCGCCCGGATGTCATCATCGCTCATCTTCTCGAGGTATTTGATCGGCATGTTGGGGCCGATCAGGCGACCATCGGGGAAGCGCCCGGTGCGCAGCAGCGTCACAAACTCGTCTGCGGTCACCCACTGCGGAATGGTGGTCAGGTTTGGCCCCGGCGGCGGGCCTTCGCCGGCCGGGCCGCCTGCCAGGTTGGCGGCGTGGCAGCCCTGGCACTCGATCCGCGTGAGGTAGCCGCCATAGGCAGCCGTTGGGCCACGCGGCGGGGCAATCACCGCGCTACTCAGCGGCGGCTGGGCGCTCAAGAAAAAGTCGGGAGGCACGATTGCCAGCAGGATCGCGCCAAGCACGCTGATCTGGCGTGGCGGGCTCGCCGGCTCAACCGCAGGTTGGGAGCGCAGGTAGGCCACAAGCGACAGCACATCCTCATCGCTTAGGTTGCGGAAGCTGGATGCGGGCATCACCATGAGCGTGCGCCCATCACGGCCCACACCCTCACGGATCGCGCGAATAATCTCGCCGTCGCTCCAGTCTGCTAAATGCGCAGGCGTCAGATTGGGCGCCCAGAGGGTGCCAATCGGCGGGCCATCGCTGCCAAAAAAGTTATGACCGCTCAGTGGTAGGTTGCCATTGGCCGAGTGACAGCCGGCACAACTACGCGCGAAGCGCTCGCCATTGGCAATCATGGCTGGCGTGCTGACGACCGTGAGTTGCGACACCGGGTTGGGGTGCTGCTCACTGAGCTTGGCATAGCCCACCAGGGCCAGCACCGTTGCTGCGCCAAACAGCAGCGCCAGCAGAACACAGGGAATACCAGCTGCGAGCTGCACCCAGCGCCTGCCAGCTTTGATGCTACGGTAGGCCAGGAAGCCAAACAGCAGACAACTGGCGATCACAAGCGCGAGACCTGGGTAGTCCATATGATCCCTCCTTGGTGTATGAACAGGCTGATCAGGGTGCAATTGCTAGTGGCGTGTTCATAAGGTTTTCCTTCTAGGCCTGGAGCGCGGGGTGATGCGCCTCGTTCCGAAACCCGGCCGTGTCGGCGAGGTACGCATCAATGATCTCGTATGGGCGATAGGCGCTGAACTCCTCGCGCAGCCGAGCCACGTTCCGCTTCCAGCGCGGCTCGCTCAAGAGCCGCTCCGCCGCGCGCCGAATGTCACTGGGCTTGGGGTTCTCGGTGCGCAGATCGATGCCGACCTGGAAGTAATCTACATGCGCGTTGACGTCGTTCTTGCCCTCGCGGACGCCGGCCGACAGCACCGGGACGCCGTGGCTGAGGCTGAGCAGGATGCTCCCGTAGCCACCGTTGCAGATAAACAGATCCACGCGCTCGAGGAGCGCATCGAAATCGACGAAATCCTCGATGATGATATGCTCCTGCGGGTAGCGCTTTCTCAGCTCGGCAGTCTGATAGTGGCCGGTGGTCACGACCAGCAATGCGCCGCTGTCTTGGAGCGCCTCGAGCGCGGGGATGATCAGCTTGTTCTGGTCTTTATTGTCAACGGTGCCTTGTGAGATCAGGATTACTTGCCGGTAGCGGTCGAGCTTCGCTGCCTGAGCGAACGGGGCGGCGATCATTGTCTTGTAGGGCTGGAGCGCGCCGACAAAAACGAGCTTCGGGTTGACCTCGCGGCGCGGATAGGCAAAGCCGGGCACCCCGTTTTGAAAGACCATATCGGGGCTTGTGTAGCTGACATCGAAGAGTGAACCCTGAACGGGCCCAACGCCAGAGTCAGCCATGATGCGGTTAAACAGCCCCTTGACATCGTTCATCACCATCAGTTCCATCATTGCCCGCATGCCCTGCTGGATGAGCTTGCCGATAGCCGTCCTGGCGGGCTTCAGGCCGACGAAGTTCGGCGGCACATCCTTCGAGGTCGCCACCGATGGCCCGATCCCGATCGCGTAGACCCGCTTCCCGAGCTTGACTTTGACCGGGTGCATCGCGAAGAAGGCAGCGTCGCAGACCAGCGCGTCGAACGGGAAGGCCTGGTCGATCTCCTGAATATCCGCGAAGTAGTTGCCGACGTTGGCCACCATCATCTGCTTGCCGTCGAAACGGATGAGCGCCGGGCCACTGAGCTTCGCCCGCTCAGGGAAGAGCGTGTGCAAGTTGTCCCCGTTGATCTCGCTGGCCCGCTTGAAGGGGTAGGCCGGGATACCCAGGCGCTCGCACTTTGCCAGGTAGCTTGGCCCGACATACCAGCGAACGTCATGCCCTGCGGCCTTGAGATGCATGGCCAGGCCGGTGAGCGGGTTGAAGTGACCGTCGGCAGGGACGGTGGCGAAGAGAATGTTCATTGGTGTTCGCTTTCTTTGCTCAATCTCGGACGCCGGGCGCGCCTGGCTACATCTTGTCAACAAGATCACGACTTGCCGGCAGATGCGGGATGGCGCAGGCCCAGGCGAGCAGCCCGCAGAAGGCGAGGAAGGCCAGCGCCAGGAATGCGCCCGACGGCGCCGTCGCCGCCTGGCGCGGCTCGGCGGCGGCGAGGAAGGCGCCGGCAACCGTCGCAGTGACCAGCGCCGCCATCAGGATGCGGGCGAGCAGCACTGCCCAGCGCGGCCCACGCCCGCCGATCGCGTAGCCGCCCAGCATCCCGATCAGCGCGACCCCGATCGCCCCGGTGCCCAGCCCGGTTCGCAGCTGGGCCACAAAGTCGGCCTGCACCAGCGCCGGCGCGAGCACGAAGAGCAGCGGCGCGAGGGCCGTCCAGCGCCGGCGATTCGTATCGCCGCTGCGCCGTGTGTGCTCGGCCCAGCCGAGCGCTGCGCCGACCAGGGTGGCGGGGAGCAGGACGCCGGCGAAGGTTCCCGACCAGGTGAAGTGCGACGCCTCGCCGGCGAGCACGGCCATCCAGCCGCGCAAACCGGTTCCCCATGCCAGGCCCAGGCCCGCGCCGAGCAGCGTGCTATGAACCGGTGACCGGCTCATGACATCCTCCCGTCAACGCATGCCGCTCCACGCTCCAGACCCCTCACGCCGCCCTGCCAGCGGGCACGCGCTGATCGGGGGCCACGCCCTGCTGGTACAGCGCCGCGCCGAGCAGGGCGAACGGGATCTGCCAGCCGGCCAGCGCCCAGGCGTTGTAGCCAGCGGGGCTCAGGGCCAGCGCGGGGATGAGCACGAGGAAGGTGTAGAGCCCGCAGAGCAGCGGCGTGAAGCGCTGCCAGCCGCTCCAACGCCCGGCCCGCAGCACGGCGATGCCGGCCAGCAGCAGGCCAAGCCCCTGGACGAGCGCGCTCAGCCCCAGTAGGGTGCCGCCGAGCTCCAGATTGATCGCGACCAGCACCTCGAACGGGAGAAACAGGGCGCTGGCCGCCAGCGCGAGCCCGAGGCCGAGCTTCGCCAGCCAGCCGCCTCCCGCCGCGCCGGAGCGCGCCAGCCCGACCACGCCAATCAGAGTGAGCGTGTTCGCGACGATCACGATCCCTTGCATGACGGCGTTTTCGAACGTCCCGAAAGGCGTAGGGGCGAAGGCCTCCTTGACGCCGATCCCGATCCCGAGGAGTGAGCCGGCGATAAGCCACCCGCCGGCGCTGCGCGCAAAGCCGCTGTTGCCCATACCGATCTCCTTCCAGGAGCGCTGCATGCTCGGTGCGCGGGCACTATCGGCCACCAGCGCACAACTCAGATGACATGCGCTGATCCTACTCTGCCGCCCTGGCAGGCGTCACGGGGCCAGCGCCCCCTCTTTCGGTAGGACAATATGTCCTATCCCTAATCCTTACCTCCTACTGATACCCGCCTGCCCCAGAGCGCCGATAATACCTTCAGGCTCATCCGCTCCGCAGCGCCTCCTTTTGGGCTTCGACGCCTACATTGACGCACCACAACAAACCCTCCCCGCAGCGCGCAGGAGGGGCAGTTTCGGCAATTCGCGGGGACGAGAAGGTGGGTGTACAACTGGTCGCTTGCTCGACGGATCGCGCACTATAAGGCCACGGGCAAGAGTCTGAGCGTGACTGAGCTGTGCGCCGAGGTCGCGCACCTCAAGCGCCAACCCGAGACGGAATGGCTCCGTGGCGTGGACTCGCAATCCCTCCAGCAGGCGATCCGCGACCTCGACAAAGCGTTTGGGGCCTTCTTCGCTCGACGGGCAAAGTTCCCGCGCTTCCGCTCCAAGAAACGTGAGACGCCAACCTTTCGCATCCCGCAGCGGGTGGCACTCGTCGGCGACCGGCTCTCCATTCCGAAAGTCGGCCCGGTCAGACTGGTGCTGCACCGGCCGCTCAACGGTGTGGTCAAGAGTGCGACGTTCAAGCAGGACGCGACGGGGGCCTGGTACGTCACCCTGGTCGTCCACTTCGAGCTGTCCGACACGCCTCTGCCCCCGCCCGCTGCCGAGCGGGTGGTGGGTTTGGACGTTGGACTGAAAGACCTGGTCGTGCTGAGTGACGGGCGGCGCGTTCCGGCCCCCAAGCACTACCGGTGGGCCGAACGCAAGTTGCGCCGGCTTGGGCGGCACCTGTCCCGCTGTCAGCGGGGCAGCAAGAACCGCGAGAAGGCCCGTGTGAAGGTTGCCCGCCAGCATCGGCGGGTCGCCAACCAGCGCAGTGACTTCATCCACAAACTCTCTTCCAGGCTCGTGCGCGACTACGATGGGGGCGTGATAGAAGACCTGAACGTGAAGGGCCTCGGGAAAACCAACCTGGCCAAAAGCGTTCACGATGCGGGATGGTCGATGCTGCGCTTCCAGGTTGCCTACAAGGCCTGCTGGCAGCGCAAGCATCTGGCGGTGATTGGACGTTTCTTCCCCTCGTCGCGGCTGTGCGCGGCGTGTGGCTGCATCACCAGCGATCTCACGCTGGCAGAGCGGGAATGGACGTGTAGCTGCGGGGTCACACACGACCGAGACCTCAATGCGGCACGGAACATTCGAGATGAGGGGCTCAGACTACTGCTCGCCGAGGGATGCCCGGAGAGCATAAACGCCTCCTGAGCGTTGGTAACTCCTGCTACGCGCAGGCTCGACGCGACGACGGAGGAAGCCCAAGGCTGGAAGCCTTGGGAGGTATCACGGGAGGGCGTCAGGAAGCCGCAAGATAGATTTTACTAGCGCGTGTCATGAATCCGAGAACACATGCACGATTTCTTTCACGAGAACGACCATCCCTTGTCGGTCCGTTCCCTGGCAGAGGCCGTGAGCGCGCTCTGCCGATCAGTTTCTGCACAGCTTCGGGATGCCAAAGTCATTCCCATCGAGCTCGCGGTCGAGGGTCCGTGGCTCCAATCCGCCGGGATGTTCAAGGACGACCCGTTCGCCGACGAGCTTGACGCAGTGATTGCCGAATACCGACGCAAGCGTGACGTCATAGACGCCTCTGAAGCGACACAGGACCACACTGCGCGACACCCAACCCGCGCGAATTCGCCCAGGTGCCCGGCCTAGTGATCGATGACTGGTCGGCTATGTAGGCTGCTCGCAGATGAAGGTGAACGTATCGCCCTGGTGATCCTCCAGGACAAATCTGAAGCCGTTTCTAAGCGTCCGATACCATCGGCAGCAGCCCACGATGCTCTGCAAGCCAGGCGGAAAAGGTCTGTAGCTCCGGGTTCAAGTCGCGGGTGCGGGTGAGATCGCGGGCGCTCAGCACCGCAGCCGCATGCTCGGCCTCGATCTGGAACATGTTTCCGAGCTCTACCGCGCCGGGGAAGCCGAGACTGCGGTAGACATCCGGCGGCAGGTCGGCGAAATGCACAGGTCGATCGAGCGCCTGGGCGAAGCCGGCGGCCATCTGGTCGCCGGTCAGGTGCTCGCCGGCGATGCCGACCGTCTGACCGATCGCCGCCTCACCACGCTGAAACAGCCTATAGGCGCATTTGCCGATGTCCTCGGCGGCAATCCCGGCCAGTGGCTGGCCCATAAGCGGGAGCGCCAGCACCAGATCGCCGTCCGGCCCCGGGCGTGGCCCCATCCCAAAGCTGATAAAGTTCTCCCAGAAGAACGACGTCACCAAGAAGGTGGTCGGTACGCCGGCGTCAAGAAAGACGTGATTGGCTTCGGCTTTCGCATCCATATGGGGCACTTTGTAAGTGCCCATCAGGGTTGGGATACGCTGGTCTTCCAGCGCAACCCACTGGCGAGTATCTTCAAGGGTCGACCAGATGACGTGCTGGAGGCCGGCGCGCCGGGCAGCGGCTGCCATCGTGCGCGCCTGGGCGATCTCGCGCTCGGGGGAGAAGTGCGCCCAGAAGAAGGTCACACAGAAGGCACCATAGGCACCGTCGAAGGCTCGCTCAAGGCTTGGCGGGTCGTCGAGGTCGGCGGCAACGAGTTCGGCCCCGATCCGTGCCAGCGCACGGGCACGTTCCGAGTGCGGATCACGGGTCACCGCACGGACAGCGAAGCGGCGCTCCGGATCACGCAGGATGGCGCGCATCAGCCCGCCACCCTGCTGACCGGTCGCCCCGAGCACAGTGATGATCCTGGCTATGCTCATGGCTACGATCCTTTCGTGCGTTTTAGGCGGATGGGGGCGGCCCGGCCAGGCGAATCCCATACTCGCCGGCGGTCTGGATGATCTTCGGCAGATCAGGGATATCTGGTGATGTTGGCGCCTCGGCTGGGCGGCTAAGGGCCTGGAAGAAGGCTTCTACGCCGGACGGGGTGAAGAAGACCAGCATGCGCACAGGCTCAACGCTGGTCACCCGCCAATGGTGCGGCACGTGCCGCGGGAGAAAGACGAAGGCGCCCGGCCCGGCCTGATGGGTCTGCCCGCTGATCATCACCTCCAGCGCGCCCTCCAGAATGTAGAACGCCTCATCCTCACGTTCGTGGACATGGGGCGGCGGCTCGCCGCCGGCCTCGACCAGATCTTCGAAGATCGTGAATGCGCCGCCAGTGCGCGCCCCGGTGGCCTTGAGCACCAGCCGCTCACCCATCGCCCAGAGTGCCTCGCCCATACCGGCATCCAGCGTATAGCCCTGTGTCATCACGGTGCCTGTCATCGCATGCTCTCCCTCGCTCTGCAACACAACCTGCGGGGAGAGTGTAGCTGGGCAGGGCTCTGTATTTCTATCCCAGAAACTAGGGGTTTATGCGCACGTCCGACTCTGCTAAGATAAGACTATCGAACCGCTGGAGGGAGACAATGCCCATCGACCAACAAGCGGCAACAGCTGAAGTTCACCGTTCGATTGTCGAACTCTGCCGAAGCGGGCTCGACTCTGTTGCGCTACGGCGGGCGGTGATCGGCCAGCTGCGCTGTGTGATCGCGTTTGATGCCTGCTGCCTCGGGATGATCGACCCTGGTACCCTCCTGATCACCAGCGAGGTCTCCGAGGGGATCCCCGACCACTCCTTCAGCCTCGCAGCCGAAAATGAATACCTGGTAGAGGACGTCTATAAGTTCAGGCAGCTCGCCCGGTCAGACCAACGCTATGGGATCCTAAGCGAGGGCACCCATGGCGACTTGCAGCGTAGTCACCGGTATCAATCAGTAATGCCAACGGTCGGCGCAACCCATGAGTTGCGGGCGGCCTTTGTGGCCGACCGGGCTTGCTGGGGCGGTGTCACGCTGTTCCGCCGGCCCGAGTCACCCGACTTTTCGCGTGCCGAGGGACAGTTTCTAGCACAGCTGTCGGCCCCATTAGCCGAGGGCTTTCGTCTGGCGGTACGACAGGAACGTTCATCTGTTGTGGTCGATCAGCATGGGCCAGGCTTGATTTTGCTCGGTGACGATGGAGTGGTGCAGGCGATCAATGGCGCTGCGCACGCATGGCTCGACGAGTTGTGTGAATCGCGGCGACGGTGGGACAACGGCTGGCTGCCGGCGCCCATCCATGAGGTGGCGATGCGCGCTCGTCTGATTGCACAGCAGGGCGAAACAGCTTCGCTCCAGGCGCACCTGCGCGTCCGAACGCGCACGGGGCACTGGCTTACCGTGCATGGCTCACACCTAACTGGATCTGACCAGCGCATGGTTCAGACGGCGATTATCCTGGAGATGGCGCCGGCATCAGAGATTGCCCAGGTGCTAATGCTCGCTTACGCCTTCACCGTTCGTGAGCGGGAGGTTGTGAAGCTCGTATTGCAGGGGCTGTCGTCGATTGAAATGGCGCAAGCACTGCACGTTTCCAGTCATACAGTGCAAGATCATCTCAAAGCCATCTTCACGAAAGTCGGGGTGCGCAGCCGCGGCGAGCTGGTGGCCAAGATGCTCGGCGATCACTATCTGCCGCATATCGGCCCACGCTAGCGCATCGAATACACCAGAATATATGTACTATCACCAGTAGTTGGCGAGAGCACGTGGGAGTCGAACCCACCGGCGCAGTTCGTCACCACGCCCACAAGTTTTGAAGACCTGGGCAGCCACCGGGCCACATCCGCTCTCGGAACTGATTGTAGTCTTCGCCCCGGGCTCTGTCAACAGGAAGCTTCTGGGAGCTAGGGTAGCCACGGGGGGCTCGTCCTAACCGGAGAAGCTCGGGGGGAAGCTTGACAAGCACGACACCCATACTCCCAGGGGTGGTTACGGATTGAAATCGTTACCCTGCTCTAACTGGGCGATAATGCCACTTACCAGACGACTTACCCGATCTACCAGAAGTGAAGCGCGGCGCCCTTCATACAACCCCGTTCGGATATCTGTTGCAGGATGGGCCATAATACTCAACGTTCGGTAGCCATACCGCTGCAACATCCAGGTCAATGGTGAGCGTCGAGGAGGCCAACCTAGTCTGGAGTGCACCAAGCGCTCACTACTCTCGACCAAGCCCTCCATCTCGGCGCTCAGCGTCATCGAGGCATCATGGGTGACCAGGATGAGCTGCTCGCCAGCCAGGCGCTCGACACTCACAAAGAGGGTCGATTCTGGTTCAAAAGGGAGACGGCGTAGCAATCCCGTCAAACCACGCGGATCGACCTGTGTAGCACCCACGGCAACCGCCCAGAGTTCGACACTCCGCAGCAGTTGCTCGCGCTGGGCCACACTCAGGAGGGCTGCAAGTGCCTCGATCTCACCATTGGCGGGCTGGAGGAGTGGCTGGATGAGAGCGGCCAGGAGGAGGAGAAGCCAACCCAAGGCACTTGGCAGCGCAACCAACCACCAGGCCATCGGAAATAGTAGCGCCACTCCGGTCGCCACTACGAGGAGCAGTGCCGTTCCGATCCGCCAGGATTGACCCACCCGTTCTGAACCAGCGAGGAGACGTACCCCACCCCAGGCTAAGGTACTATCCAGTGGAGCCAGCAGCACCACACGCCAGCGCGGTGTACGAGGGTTGAGCCCCGCTGCCCCTTCGATCGCGCGTACACCAACGATTGTCTGACTCGCGGAATGTCGTCCAATTGGCGGAATCGGCGCACCAAATGTATCAACGATCAGCCATCCAAAAAGGATCAGCGCCACCAGGAGCGAGAGGAGCGGGAGCCAGAGGCTCAGGGTGAGCAGCAGGAGTCCTAGAAGACTCACGATGATGTATGAACCACCCGTATGCACCGTTACGTTGAGCGGATAGGTGGCTACGCCCATACCTGCCCGCCGCAGGCGACCATTGACGAACGCGGCCATCATCGCTTCTCCGGGCGAGCCAGCACGGCGCGGATGGGCCTGCTCCTCTAACTGGATGAGCAGTGCCTCAATTTCGCGGATATCATCACGCGGAGCCGTTCTCGCAAGGTGTGGTAGCGCAACGTCTGGCATGTGACCGAGAATCGGCAACTGGATGGCGAAACCTGCGCGATGGTTACGGTCTCGGTGTCGGCGTCCTAGTTGGGTCGAATTGGGGGTTCTGAATGGGTGTTCCGATAGGCATCTCAGTTGATTGTAGCACAGGAGGACCAGACAGTGCTACACGCCCACAGTCGGGCTGACCAGAGAGGCAGAGGAGCAGCACGAGATCGTAGCGGATGAACTGGTTCCCAATCTCACCAATATTCTTGATCTGGGCGAAGTAGAAGCCATCCACTTCAGGGGTGAACTCGATCAGCGAGTCGAGCGTGCTCTCACCCGAGATGTCGTCATTCACATCCAGCAGGCTCACACCATCGCGATCAGTCAGGACAAGCACGGTATCAGCACCGGCCTGCGTCTCACCATTGACCGTATTGCGACCCCGATAGCGACGAGTATCGGTATAGATGAGGTAGCGCTTACCCTTCTTCGCAAAGAAGGTGATCCAATCAGCATCACCCGTTGGGCAGAGGCTCCGATTCTCCTGGATCTCATTCGAGGT
This sequence comes from uncultured Chloroflexota bacterium, assembly GCA_903915775.1. Classification (GTDB taxonomy): domain Bacteria; phylum Chloroflexota; class Chloroflexia; order Chloroflexales; family Chloroflexaceae; genus Viridilinea. The sequence goes on from CAIWUD010000643.1 coordinate 16,444, forward strand.
GATCAACCGAGCCTGTTCAGGCAGCCCATCAGGCTCAAAGGTGTCTAAACAGACATGGCTCACCGGGGCCGGTGTGGGGCCATAGCTCCCGTCGATGAGGGCGATGACGTACCGATACTCTACTCCCCCACGACCAGCAGTATCACGCACACGCACAAAGTAACGCCCATCGGCAGGCATGCGTATCGTAATACGCGGGCGCGTGTCACCTGGATTAGGGTTGGCCGGATCGCGCAGGAAGAAGTCGTCGTTGAAGGCGATCTGACGCATCTGTGCATCAAGCAGCTCGAGCGAGAGATCGATCCCTGGGTTCTGGCTTGAGACATCGATGGTGTAGACCTTCCCGCCCACTGCACCAAAGCTCAGCCAGTCCTCATCACCAACCGGGCAGATCACCCGCTCCTGGCTGGTATTCACATCAATGGTTTTGGCCGTTGCCGGCTTACCATCACCCTCAAAGCCATCTTCACACACCGGGCCTCTGGTGGGTGTCAGCGACGGAGTCGGTGAGGCGGTGGGGGAGGTTGTTACCGTTGGGGTACGTGTTGGACTCGGTGTCGGAGTAAATGTTGCACCAACGATAGTGATATTGATCGCAGCTGAAGCAGTAATGTTTGGGCCACTACTCGCAACTGCCGTAAAGGTTACTGAGACTGGTCCGTAGCTTCCAGGAGCTTGGCCTGTGCTCTGCGACGCCACCAAGATAGAAAAGTCACTGGAAGAACCGGACGCGATACCCACCGAGCTCTGTTGAGTGACACTGAAACCGGACGGCACACCACCAAAGCTCGCGTTGACCGTGAGCTGCTGCGAGGTATTATTGGTGAGGGTAAAACTGACACCTACACTGCTATTAGGATTTAACGCTGCTTCTCGGCTCGATGGACTAACCGCTAGGAGGGGTTGTGCAAGGGGGGCGGCGGTAGCAAGTGGCTGGTAGGTGGCAACCAGCAAGATGGTGATGACAGTGAGTGCAGCTACCGCTGCGTGACCGAGCTGTGTGCGACGGTTCATCTGAGCTCGTGATTTCCGGTAAAGAGCTTGCTACGCTACTCACAAAGCCGATCGCATTATACGAGCCAGCATGCAAGCGTGTCAAGATCGGTTGTAGACGTAACTGTTCATAGTTGGGGTAAGCCAACGGCAGGGCAACCACGGGGGGTTGCCCTTACGGGAGGGCCACGAGGGTGAGACGCCCTCACAGTTACTTACGAAACTAAGGTTAGGTTAGGTTTTTTGTGGCGGGCGCAGCCCTCCACGCCTCCTGTACGCTGTCCCCGCTTACCGTTCTGGTACTTCTACCATAGGCGTGCGCCCCAGAGCTGCAGCAACTGCATGGATCTTGGGCATCAGAGCGGCAAAGTTTTCACAGCTCAGGGACTGAGCACCGTCAGAGCGTGCCCGATCGGGATCCGGGTGCACCTCGACGATCATGCCATCGGCGCCGGCCGCGATCCCGGCTAGGGCGAGAGGCGGCACCAGGTACCATTTACCCGTGCCATGACTCGGGTCGATCAAGACTGGTAAGTGCGTGCGGCGTTTGGCTAGAGCGACTGCATTCAGATCCATGGTGTTGCGGGTAGCAGTCTCAAAGGTGCGAATACCCCGCTCACAGAGGATAACATTTGGATTGCCCTGCGCCAGCACATACTCAGCAGAGAGCAGCCACTCTTCGATCGTTGCCGAGAGGCCACGTTTGAGCAGTACTGGCATGCCACTCCGCCCAACCTCCTCGAGTAACTGGTAGTTCTGCATATTCCGCGCCCCGATCTGGAGCAGATCGGCGTAGCGGGCAACCAGATCCACATCGTTAGGGGTCATGACCTCAGTAACGATAGGTAGGCCAGTCTCCTCACGAGCCTGTGCCAGGAGACGCAGGGCATCCTCACCCATACCGCGGAAGGTGTAAGGTGAGGATCGGGGCTTAAATGCGCCACCACGCAGCATGGTAGCGCCAGCGTCGCGTACTGCACGGGCCGTGGCCATGATCTGCGCTTCACTCTCAACTGCACACGGCCCAGCAACCACCACACAGCTCCCACCACCTACCTTTACGCCACGTACATCGACGATCGTGTCAGTAGGCCGGAGTTCTCGTGAGACTAGTTTGTAGGGCTGTGTGATACGTAGAGTCTCTTTGACCCCTGCGAAGTGCGCAAGCTCCTCTTTGAGCGTGGGGGGAATAGCCGCGCCAACCACTCCGATAACGGTACGCTCTTCACCGCGCACAAGATGACCACGAAGGTGGTATTCACGTAAACGTTCGAGTACTGCCTCGATCTGTTGCTCTTCAGAACCAGCTTGCATAACGACAATCATCGCCTAAACTCCTCTTGAACATGTTGCGGGAGGTGTGGAGGGCGAGACCCCCAATCCAACTTTGGTAATGCCCGACGGTCACCTTGGTATAGCCGACAGCGAAATCATGCCAAACTCAAGAGTGTGCCGGATCTTCCGTCGTAGGGTTGAGACTACGAAACGCCGCGAGGGCCGTACTCCGATCAGGACGCAGGTTGCGCGCACCGTGCAGGTAGACGTGCATCAACTCATCGGAACGGCGCGATGTGTTCCAGAGAATGAGCACACGGATACAGCTTGCTAACCCGTGAGGGACGTTCATCTCATGGCCACAGAGCAGCGCGGTATCGACCCAGCCAAGAGCACGGGCAGCTACCGCAGGGTATTCGGCGTGTAAGTCGGCTGTGGTGGTGAAGATCGCACAAGCGACTGCATCGGGAGTGATCCCATTGGCCTCGATCAGTTGCTCAAGTAGTTCACGCGTTGCCATCAGAATGGCTTCGCGTGTGTTTGCCTCACACGTCGTTGCACCGCGAATACCCCGACACTGAACCGTCATGGAAGCCTCCCTGCTCTGGTGGAGAAACAAGAGAGGGCGTGAAGCCTGCTTGCTTCACGCCCTCTTATGAGTCTCTGTCGTTTCAAGCCCTAGACAGTGCGAAGCTACCAGTCCATATGTGGGCTGGTAAAGTAGTCGAAGAAGGAGTTGCTATCAACGCCACGCACCATAACAAACGGATCACTTCCTGACAATTTTACTTCGCTTCGCCGACGACTATACCACAGACCATCATGCTCCGTCAAGCCCTTACTTCCCGAGCAACTCCTCAGCTTCAATGATCGCCTGCGCAATATCTTTCATCCTTGTGCGCTTATCGCGGGCACGCTGACGCAAACGCTCGTACGCATCACGCTCATTCAAGCCCAGGCGTTGCATCAGAATACCTTTGGCCCGTTCAATCAGCTTGCGGGCCTCCAGCGATTCTTCGAGATCAGTGACCTGGGTGCGTAACGCCTGGATCTCGCGGAAACGGGCCAGGGCAATATTGATCGCTGGGGGAAATTCATGCTCACTCACTGGCTTCACGAGGTACGCGAGCGCACCCGCAGCCTCTGCACGCCGGACTGTCTCCCGATCGGCGTATGCCGTGAGCATGATGATGGGCACCGCTATCTGATCGTGGATCCGAGTTGCCGCCTCTGTACCGTCCATCTCCGGCATGCGAATATCCATGATGATCAGGTCTGGCCTGAGCCGTAGTGCCATACTCACGGCTTCACTCCCCGAGCGGGCGATACCAATAACATCATAGCCAAGCCCTTTCAGCTGCTCTTCCAGGGTCAACGAAACGAGGTCGTTGTCCTCAGCGATCAGGATTCTGATAGCGGCCATGGCACTGCCTTTTGATCAAGTGTTTGTAACCGAGTTATGGAAAACTTTTCGGGAGCCCTGCCCCCGAGCCCCGCCCGAGGAGCGCCGACCCGGAAGCCACGCCCCTAGGCTCTGCGAAGTGGTTCAATGATGGCGTATCATACCACATTCGATCGGTAGATATGATACAATCGCCTTGAAGACTGTCAAAGAACGACGTAACGTGAACAGAGCATGGAGGATGCGTCTTGCGCTACGACATTACGAATATCGCTATCGAAGACTACCTGCTCGGCTTGATGCCGCAGCGCGACCAGGTACTAGCAGATCTCGAGGAGCGTGCCCAGGTACGTGGGTTGTCGCTCGTTGGACCAGTTCAGGGCCAGTTTCTCTACCTTCAGGCTCTGGCTCTGCAGGCCCGCAAGGCACTGGAGATCGGTATAACCACGGGTTATGCGGCGATCTACCTGCTGCGCGCACTCCAGCAGACGAATGGTCATCTCACTGCGATCGAACGTCACTCGGATCGGATTGAGTTGGCAACCCAGATGATCCAGAACGCCGGGCTGAGCGGTTACATTACGATCCATCAGGGTGATTGGCCAGCACTGATGCCTAGCCTTGATCGAGACTACGACCTCATTTTCCTCGACGTGCTGCGTGGTGCTGCTCACGAAGGTCATGCTGTGCAGGCGCTCGAGCTCTGCGTACCACTCCTACGTTCAGGTGGGCTCCTGATTGCCGACAATGTGCTCTGCAGCGCACAGGTGCTTGAGGAGGACGCCCCCCCGCTGGTGCGTGGTATTCAGCAGTTCAATCGCACCCTCATGGCCCATCCCGCACTTGAGTCGGTCATCATTCCGCTGCGCGACGGGGTCGCCATCTGCCGTAAGAAGTAGGCGCGACCCGGCGGCGTCGGTGCGTACCGTGGGTTCCACCTATGGCGTGGAGGCTTGTAGGGTTAGGCTGTTGGGAGCGTGAAGCAGAAGATACTACCCCGCCCTTCAACGCTCTCGGCCCATAAGCGTCCACCATGGCCCTCAATCAGGTGCTTGGCAATAGCTAACCCAAGCCCGGTACCACCAGCATTGCGTGTGCGGGCGCGATCGACCTTGTAGAAGCGCTCAAAGATGCGCGGGAGATCCTGGGATGGAATACCGATTCCGCTGTCGTGTACGCTAATCTGCAGCCAGGATCCACCACCCTGGGCGTCACTGACCCCAGGGTTGGTTGTGGCCAACGCTATGCGCACGCCCACTGCCCCACCCGCTGGAGTAAACTTGACCGCATTGTGCAGCAGATTGAGCAGCACCTGACCGATGCGATCGGCATCCATGAGGGCCAACACCTGATCATCGACACTCTCGATGCTGGTCGTAATGGTGATCTGTTTACGGTCAGCCTGCGGCCTCATGCGCACGCAGGCACGCTCAATCACCGGCTGGATCGGTAGTGGCGCCAACTTCAGCGCGACCCGCCCCGATTCGATCTGCACGAGTTCGTGCAACTCATCGACCAGCTGCGTAACGGCGTCGATCTCTTGGGCCATCTGGCCGAGCATGCGGTTGGCCACTTCAGGTGGAGGGGCCGATTGCACGGTCTCGACTAAGAGTCTGAGTGAGGCGAGCGGGGTACGTAGTTCGTGGGAGACGTTCGCTACGAGGTCGCGGCGCGATCGTTCGAGCATGCTGATCTGGGTGATGTCGTGGATGATGAGCAGTGCTCCCGCAGACTGCCCGGCAACGCTGAGGGGGACACAACGGAGGCGTAGGTTGCGTCCACTACGGATCGGCTGTATCGCCAACTCACGCGGCTCGCCATCACCAAGAACCTCGGCCACCAACGCATCGGCATGGTGGTCACGTAGCAGGCTGATCAGACTCTGCCCATCCATCCCCGGTGCGAGATCGAGCAACTCCATGGCCTGCGGGGTGATCATGCGCGCTACGCGTGCGCCATCGACCAGAATGATACCCGCATCGAGGGTCGCGACGACGGCTTGCAACAGTGGGTTGGCGCGAGCGTCGAGCTGGTCATCTGCCACTACCGCTGTTTGTTGCACGAACGGCCTGCTGCGCCGGCTCCGCACGAGGAGCAACAGGGCGCACGCTAGGCTTACGCTCAGAACGAGCTCCAGGGTGCTCATGAATCCTCACCGGGCGCCTCGAAACGGTAACCGATCCCTCGAACCGTCTGGATGTAGCGTGGACGGGAGGAATCAGGCTCAATCTTCTCGCGGAGCCAGCGGATGTGTACATCAACGGTGCGGCTGTCACCGATAAAGTCGAGGCCCCAGACCCGTTCAAGGAGGAGATCACGGGAGAGGGCAATCCCCCGGTTGCGGACCAGGCATGTGATCAGGTCAAACTCTTTCTGCGAGAGGTTGAGCTCCTCACCTTCGCACCAGGCACGACGGCGGCTCGTGTCGATCTTGAGCCGACTAGCCTCGAGCACTTCACGGGCAGCCAGTCGCGGCTGGCGCTCACTGCGGCGCATGATCGCCCGTACCCGGGCTAGGAACTCACCGAGGCTGAAGGGTTTGCTGATATAATCATCGGCGCCAAGCTCTAGGCCGGCAATGCGATCTACTTCATCTTGACGCGCCGTGAGCATAATCACGGGCATGTCATGCTCCTGACGGAGGATGCGACAGACGGAGAGGCCGTCGAGGCGGGGGAGCATGATGTCCAGAACAATGAGATCTGGAGCTTCGCGTCGAGCCAGTTCGAGACCTTGAACACCATCTGTTGCCAGGAGAACGATGTAGCCTTCACGCTCCAGGTTGTAACGCAGGGTCTCGGCTAGCGTGAGCTCATCTTCGACCAGGAGAATAGTAGGCATAGTAGCGCTTGGGTGACCAACATGGTGAGGGAAGAGTTCACGGGGGCTTGGGGCAAGGCCCTTCGCCCAACCTCTCCTCAGTGGAGTGACGTGATCTGGCCTCTGATCAGAATGACGCCGTTACCAGCGCTCTACACTGACAAACGGCGTCACAGATTAGTGGTCGGGGCGGAGGGATTTGAACCCACGACCCCCGCGTCCCAAACGCGGTGCTCTACCGGGCTGAGCCACGCCCCGACATCTCTAAAGGTAGCAGGAAGATGCGAGAATGTCAAGGTAGGATTTCATTTCGGCTGCACCAAGGCTAGGGTAACCACGGGGGTTGCCCGTACGGAGGGCGCCACGAGGGTGAGAGGTCCTCGCTCAGCGGTACGTTGGGTTAGGCATGTTTCAAACCAGCTTGACACGCTTCCGGGAGGTGTGGAGGGCGAAGCCCTCCACAAAAACAACCAACCCAGCCCTGGTGCCGCCAGCGGGTCAAGCCGGCGCAGCCGAAACTGAAGCATGCCTTAGGGTCTTTTGTAGGGTGGGATCTTAGGAGAGTCCAACGATGAGTAATCCAATCCACCTCCAACTTGCCCAGGAGCTCGGCCTGGAGTTGCGCCAGATTGAGCGCAGTGCACTGCTGCTTGCCGAGGGCAATACGATTCCATTTATCACCCGCTACCGCAAAGAGGTTACCGGCGGCCTCGATGAGGAGCAGCTCCGCCGCCTGGCTGAGCGTCTGGACTACCTGCACAACCTGGAGCTCAGGCGAACTGAGGTACGGGCACTGCTTGAGGCCGCCGGCCATCTGAGCCCCGAGCTGGATCAGAGCCTGGCTGCCGCAACAACGCTTCAGGCTATTGAAGATCTCTACCTGCCCTTTCGCCCCAAGCGGCGTACCCGTGCGCAGGTCGCCCGTGATCGCGGCCTTGCACCACTGGCGGAACGGCTCCTATCGCGCCAGGTTGGTGCGCAGTCGCCTGATGAGGCGGCAGCCCCCTTCCTCAATGAGCAGCTGCCGACGACAGAGGCGGCACTGGGAGGGGCCCGTGACATTATTGCTGAGCAGATCAGTGAGACCGCCCAGGTGCGCCAGGCCGTGCGTGAGGCAACGCGGCGGAGCGCGAGTGTGTACACCAGCCGTAAGCCGGAAACTCCCGATGACCAGGGTACCTACCAGCACTACTACGAATTTCGTGAGCCCCTCGCTGCGCTCCCACCCCACCGCATTCTCGCCATCAACCGTGGCGAGCGTGAAGGGGTGCTCCGGGTTGACGTTGAAGCGAATCACGAGGCGTTTATGGCGACCCTCCAGCGTCGCTATGCCCCCGGTTCGGGTTGGGTCGACGAGCTCATACGCGACGCTATTGCCGATGGCTACCGGCGTCTGCTCGCCCCGGCGATCGAGCGTGAGCTGCGTGCCGAGTTGAGTGCACGTGCGGAGCAGCACGCCTTGACGATCTTTGCCGCGAATCTGCGCCGACTGCTCCTCCAACCCCCCTTGCGCGGGCGGGTGGTCCTTGGAATCGATCCTGGCTATCGTACGGGCTGTAAGCTGGCCGTGGTTGATCCCACCGGCAAGTATCTGGCAGGCGATCTGATCTACCTGCATCAACCAGACCGGGCCCGTGAGACGATGCTACGCCTCTGTCAACGCTGGGGTGTACAGGTGATCGCGATCGGCAATGGTACAGCTAGCCGGGAGGCTGAGGCTCTCGTCGCCGCGCTGATCAAAGACAGTCTCCCTCAGCTGCACTACACGATGGTCAGTGAGGCGGGTGCTTCGGTCTACTCCGCCTCGCCAATGGCCCGTGACGAGTTCCCGACCCTCGATGCAACGGAGCGCGGAACGATCAGTATTGCACGGCGTCTACAAGATCCCCTGGCTGAACTGGTCAAGATTGAGCCAAAGGCGCTCGGGATCGGGATGTACCAGCACGATGTGGATCAGAAGGCCCTGGCTGCGCGCCTGGAGAGCGTGGTCGAGAGTGCGGTCAACTATGTGGGGGTCGACCTGAACACGGCATCGGCGGCGCTCCTGACCTATGTGGCTGGTCTGAACAGCCGTGTGGCGAAGGCCTTGGTGACGCGACGTGATGCAGAGGGACCTTTCCGCTCGCGTGCCGATCTCAAGCAGGTGAAGGGCCTTGGTCCCAAGGCGTTCGAGCAGGCCGCTGGTTTCCTGCGTATTCCTGATGCGGTCGATCCCCTTGACCGTACTGCCATCCACCCTGAGAGCTACGGCGTTGCCCGACGCTTGCTCGCCCGTTTCGGTGCCCCTTCCGAGCCAGTCAGCATGATTACTCCCCGTATCAAAACTGCTCTGGGCAGTGGTACCCCTGCGCTCAGCGCACTGGCCGCCGAGCTAGCTGTGGGTGAACCAACGCTCACGGATATCATTGAGCAGCTCGACCGGCCTGGCCGCGATCCACGGGACGAACTACCCCCACCCCTGCTGCGTGCCGATCTGCTCAAGATCGAAGATCTTGAAGCTGGGATGTGGCTGAAGGGCACTGTGCGCAATGTGGTCGACTTCGGTGCGTTTGTGGATATTGGCCTGAAGCAGGATGGCCTGGTGCACGTCTCTGAGCTCGCCGATCGGCGGGTGAGAAATCCGCTCGAGGTAGTTCAGGTAGGCGATCAGGTTGATGTGCAGGTGCTCAGTATCGACCTGCCCCGTGGGCGGATCGCCCTGAGCATGAAGAAGCGTCCGTCTGGGATCCAACCCTAGCCAAGGGCTACGGCCAGACGCTCCAAGCCAGTGGCGAACGGCTCGGGGGCGGTGAGGGCGGAGAGCATGAGGTGGACACCGGGTGGATCGCCGTAGAAGTAGCCCGGATGGACCAACACCCCCCGCTCCAGGAGGAAGTGCACCAGTGCCGCTTCATCGTCCCAGCTTCGCACGGAAGGGAAGAGGTAGTAGCCACCATCGGGCGCACGGGCGCGCAGGCGCGGATGCTCGGCCAGGCGCTCCAGGGCGAGGTCGAGGTTGGCACGCACCCGTGCAACCATCGCCGTAACAAAGGGCATTCCCTGGGTGAAGAGGGTCGGGAGCAGATGTTGAGTCAGGCTGTTGGCGCCGAGGAAGGTATCGTTGAGGAGCTCGAGACGGGGGGCAAAGGGACGCGCTGCGCCGTTCAAGAGGATCCAGCCGAGCTTGAGGTCGGGGAGGGCGAAGAGTTTCGAGATCCCGTTGAGGGTAAAGAGCGGTAACTCGGGATGGTATGCGGCCAGGGGGGGAACGGCGGGCAGAGTGTAGGTGAATGGCGCGAAGACCTCATCGCAGATCACCGGCAGACCGAGGCGGCTCAGGGCGGCTACGGGCGCCGTGATCACGGCACCGGTGGGGTTATGGGGCGAGACGATCAAGACACCCCGGGTACGCTCGTTGGCGGCTGCCAACAGGCCAGCCTCATCGATGCGCCAACCTTGCCCTTCGCAGAGTGGGTAGGTACGCAGTTCGATACCACGAAGTGCGGCGAGATACTCAAAGAGGGGGTAGGTGACATTCGGCGCGAGTAGATTGTCGCCCGGGTCGGCGAGGAGCGCGAAGAGGAGCGCGTAGGCTTCACTGCTACTCGCCGTGATGAAGAGGTCATCCAATTCAACGGATAGAGGTGGTTGGCGCCCTGCGTAGTAGCTACGGATGGCAGCACGGGCTGTCGGGCTACCGCGTGGATCGGGGGTGTAACGCCGCAGTGACCAGAAGTCTTCGGTAGTGGCACGCAACAGTTCAGGCGGAAAGATCAACCCCTGAGCAGTTGGGTTGCTACTACTCAGATCGATCAGATCACCAGTTGCGGCACGTTGACGCCTGGCTAGCTCAAAATCACTCGGGCTCAGGTCGAGATCGGCGTAGACCCCAGCCATCCGCGGCTCCTTTCAGCCATGAATCTCGTGCACCAGTCCACGCCAGAAGGCGTCTTGCTGACCAGGGACAAAGGGTATATAGAGCGAAACCCGGTCGAGGAGACCGTCGAAGCGCTCGCGGATCGCCCGACCTAGGGCCTCAGGAGGAGCTTCAAGCGCAAAGGTCTCAACCATCTCGTCACTGATCAGTGCAACCAACTCACCCCAACGCTGCTTGGAGGCGAGGAAGGAGAGTTGCTCCCCAACATCGCCCCAGCCATGCTGCTGGAGCACTGGCCGGTAGCTCGGAGTCGAGCCGTAGAAGGCGATCTGCTGCCGCACCGCGGTGCGCATTGCGGCACGGCTCGCCGCATCGGGGCCAGTGATCACAAAGATATTGCCGGCAAGCGTGCAGGCGCCAGCCTCACGACCGGCTTTGGCCTCACCGGCGGCGATCTGGGGACGCAACACTTCACGCAGGTAGCTGGCGCTGTTGAGTGGATGGGCGAGGAAGCCATCACACAACTCGCCAGCCAGTTGGGCAAGGCCGCTGTTCACCCCGGCGATAGCGATCGGAATCTGGGGGTGATCGATCTGGCCAGGGTTGAAGAAGGGCGTCATCAGGGTGTGCTGGTAGAAGGGGCCCTGGTAGTTGAGGCGCTCGCCATGCTGCCAACTCGACCAGATGGCGCGCAGAGCGCCGATGTAGTCGCGCATCCGAGCAATGGGCGGGTCGAAGGGTGCACTAAAACGGCGTTCGATGTGGGCGCGCACCTGCGTACCAAGGCCAAGGATGAAGCGCCCACCCGAGAAGGCGGCGAGATCCCATGCGATCTGGGCGGTGATCATGGGGCTGCGCGGAAAGGCGATCGCCACCGCGGAGCCGAGGGTAATCCGCTGGGAGTGCTCGGCCGCTAGGACGATCGGAAGAAAGCCATTATGCCGTGTCTCGGTCGTCCAGAGGGCTGCAAAGCCCATCTCCTCCGCTGCACGCGCCAGTGAGGCCGCCAGCGGTAGCGGATTGGCATCAACGGGGATGGTCACATCCAGCAGCATACGCCCCCTCCTTTTGGTGTAGGCTCGCCGGGCAACCACGGGGGGGTTGCCCCAACAAACCGAGATCCATGCTGCTACCCATTGTAGCCGATCCTACCCGCGCAAGGGGGAAGGCACGGGGAGGTGTGGAGGGCGAAGCCCTCCACAAAAACAACCAACCCAGCCCTGGTGCCGCCAGTTACGCACCGAGACGCCAAAGATCATAGCTGAGCGACGTGATAATTAGCAGGAGCACCAGGACTGCGAGGGGGAGCAGATGAAAACGGCGTGGATGGTGGGTGGACCAGAAGAAGCGCAGGCTGCCGAAGAGCAGCCAGAGTGCCAGGAGGTCGAGCAAGATGATAAGGGGGAGGGCAGCCCCACTCGTGATGCCAATGAGCGGTAGGATGACCGGGAGCAGCAGGTACTGGAGGGTGCAGCGCAGGGCTGAGATGAGTAGCGAGAAGCCGAAGGCGCGTTGAGCTGGACGATCGCTAGGGAGACTCTGATCCAGCGTCGTCATGGGCTGTATCCAGAGTATACGCTCAACGATACGGTCGATCAGCTCAAGGTGTACCATCGACACGCTCCTGCAGTAGGTGGCCATAGAGTGATCTCATCCGCCCATAGGCGGCATCCCAAGTCAGTTCGCGCAACACCCGCTCGCGACCGGCCACGCCGAGGGTACGCGCCATGTCATGATCGCGCAAGAGGCGTTCGATCACCGTCGCAAGGGCTGGAACATCACCAAATGGCACGAGGAGACCATCTTGACCATCACGGATCACTGCCGGTACACCGCCAGCACGTGCACCGACCACAGGCACACCGTAGCACCACGCCTCCAGGTAGGCGATTCCAAAGCTGTCGGTGCGCGAGGGTTGAACGTAGAGATCGGCGGCGGCAAGGGCGGCGCGCCGCACCTCATCACTCACATAGCCAAGCAGACGGGTATGCGCCCGTTCACGCGCATCAAGCTGAGCGTAGTGCTGCTCGAAGTGGCTGAGGAGCGGGCCACACTGCACCCATGTCGCTTCAACACCTGCGGCCCAGAGCTGGCGCATCGCTGCGAGCACGTGCACCGTCCCTTTATCGTAGGCTGCCGCCCCTAAGCTCAGCACCAGCGGCCCACGGATGGCATGGGCTGCACGGAAGGCCGCCCCATCACCCCCACCCACCTCCGCTGGATCGACCCCTGCACCGATGATACGTACCCGCTCGGCTGGCACCCCCCGGGCGAGGAGGAAGTCACGTTCGAGGGAGGTCATCGTTGCGACCGCAGCGCTCGCCTGGAGCAGAGCGATCTGGTGGGGCATGCTGTAGTATTGGACAATCTGGCGGCTACCAGGTTCACCCAGATGGACGAAGGGGGTGCAGAGGTGCGGGATCGAGCGACGCTGCGCCCAACGCACGACTGGCAGAATGGCAAAATCGAGGGTGATGTTGGTGGTGTGAACTAACGCCACATCAGCCAGTTCGGGAGCCGTCTCCAGGTAGTGCTCCAGGGTGGGGAGGCGTGGGGTGAGCAGGGCCATCCGACGGAGCAGTGCTGCGGTGGCTGGGCCCAAGCGGCCCACCTCCACCATCAGGCGCCTGATCAGCGGGTAGACGATCGGCGGCCCGGGGAGGCGGCGCACTGGAAAGCGCAACACCCGAACGCCATCCTCCCACACTTCACCGGCGGGCAGATGGCGGCGGCGTCCATCCCAGAGATACTCGAGATCGAGTGCATTACTGCTCAGCAGCGTAACGCGATGGCCCTCGCGGGAGAGACGCAGCCCAATCTCGTTGAAGTAGCGCGAAGCTCCGGAAGCGCGGTTGAAGAGCTGGTTGATGTGCAGAAAGTGCATAACCCACAGGAGGTATGGTCGCGATGACGTCCGAGACGATTATACCTCCCAGCGGAACTGTTTCAAATCGACTTGCAGCTGCTCGTTAACCAGCACACCTTCGCGCTCGAGCAGGGTGCGCTGCAACTCCGGCTCATAGGCGTTACTGATCACTCCTAGGCGATTCAAGACTCGCCACCAGGGAACGTCGATACGTCCCTGAAGCATGTGCAGGGCATAGCCCACCAGACGTGCCTGGCCTGGGTAGCCAGCCAGGAGGGCCACCTGCCCGTAGCTACTCACACGCCCGGCAGGGATGCGCCGTACCACCGCGTAGATCGCCTCGTAGCTGCTGCTCATCGTAGTCCTTAAAGCGGCAGGGCAGCCACGGGGGGCTGCCCGTACGGAGGGCGGCAGGGCAGCCACGGGGGGCTGCCCGTACGGAGGGCGGCAGGGCAGCCACGGGGGGCTGCCCGTACGGAGGGCGGCAGGGCAGCCACGGGGGGCTGCCCGTACGGAGGGTCGAGGAACCACCCCT
>CAIWUD010000644.1 GCA_903915775.1 uncultured Chloroflexota bacterium
CAGGCGCGCCGCTAACTGAAAACGGCTCCCTGCAATCCAGTCGTGACGACGTAACAGATGGATCTGCACGGGACGATCCAGAGTCAGGTGGCTCGCCCGATAGATGGTCGCCAACTCCTCCTGATCGATCTGTTCAATCAAGCGGTAGTTGCGCAACGCTTCACCTGCATGGGGCAGCTGCAAACTACTCATGGCAGCCTGTGTATGAGGGTATCCAACATGCGCGGAACTCCGCCGTGAGGCCAGTATACCATAGTCGCATGTTCTCCACCGAGCGTTGTGATTTCTCACCCAACAGAGCAACTATCTGGGATTATACTTCATTGTGAAGCCGGACGTTATCACGCTGCTTGATCACTGGTACGGTAGTTGGGGCTCCGCTCCCACTACTCGCCAGATCCACCACCCGGAGTAGCCCTACACCTGTGGTCACTCCTCGCGTTCGAACGTTGTCGCTACAGCAACGATCACACCAGGCACTACTTGCCCGAGAAGTTGCTGAGCGCCACCGTCCTCTCCTTCCCCTATCTCCTCTTCTGACTTGGTAACTAGGGCTTCAACCAACATAAACAGAACGCCACCTGCTCTTACAGGTGGCGTTCTGTTTGCCATGTATGATTGGCATCCTCAGGACGCAAGAGCCTCGTGCAGCGAGGGGTAGACCGCGAGGAGTTGATCGACGCGTACCATCCTGAGCGTCTGCAACACATCAGTGGTGGCACCGGCGATGCGGAGATTACCCCCATACTCACGCACACGCTGATCGATCTCCAACAGGGCACTAATTCCAGCACTACCAATCAACACCGTATCAGAGAGATCGATCAGGAGCCGCGTCTGGTCGCCCAACTCCTGCTCACAATGTTCGACCAACGCCGTGGCATGCTGCCGCTCAAGGAGGCGTGGTGCGCGTACCAAGATCCACTCTTCACCGGTTGGATGGGTCAGCTTATAGCTATGCATAGGCTCTTCCCAGGGAATCAAGCCGACACCAGACCATCAAGGCTGCTCCACAATATGCAGCAGTGCCGTCATGTTCCAGCGCAGGCGCTCATCCCAACTACCGGGGGTCACAATCACCCGGTAGACAATGTCACCCTGCAGGTTCTGGCCACGCGGCTTAATCTGGGCCACCGTACCGGGCAGGCTCACCTCAGGAAGCGCATCAAAGCCAATCGCGACCCTATCACCCTCTTGAATCTGTACAACGCTCAGCTCACTCAAGTCATCAGTCTCAATCCACCAGCGCTGCAGATCAGCCAGAACGATCGCCGGCCGATCCAGGGCCAGGAGCTCGCCCACACGGAGGTTGAGCTCAACCACCGCCCCACTGATTGGTGCCACGAGTCTCGTCTGGTCGAGGGCAAGTTCAGCCTGACGCAGACCCACCTCGGCCGCACGTACCCGTGCGGCCGCTGCACTCAACAGTGCCGTAGTCGGCGGTGCCTGCAACTCCTCGAGGCGGGCCTCTGCCGCAGCAACCCCGGCCTGCGCAGCAGCAATCGTGCCCTCACGCTCATCACCGGTCAGGCTATCGAGTTGGGCCTGAGCCAATGCAATCTGGGCCCGTGCCGCCGCCACTTGATCAGCTTCGGGTGGGGCGATCAGGAGATCGTAGCGCGCTCTGGCTTCGCGCAACTGCGCCTCGGCCGCCGCCACCCCACTCAACTCAGCCCGCTGCGCTTGCTCGTACGCCAACTGGCTCTGGGCCAAAAGCGTCTCGGCATCTGCTACTGCCCGCAACGCCGCACGCTCAGCATCGACCGCAGCCGGGGGCAGGCTGGCACCCGACTGGGCCTCCGCATTCCGATTCTCCCAGTAGATGCGGCTGTAGCTGTCCTGGGCGTTGCGCAAACCGTTCGCGCTCAGACTGAGGCGTAACTCGGCGTCACGCTTGGCCTGGGCCAGAATGTCACGCTGACTGGTCAGGTTGGCACTCGCCAGATCGATCGTCGCCTGAGCCGCCTGCAACTCCGGTGTGCGCGGCCCATCCTGCAACTCGGCGAGGCCTGTCCGTGCACGCTCAAGCTCGGCTGTCGCCGCACTGACGTCGGCTCTGGTCACACTGCTACGGGTAGCCTGGAACGTTCCCTCCGCACGCGATAACTCAGCCTTGGCCGCAGCCACCTGCGCAGGAGTAGCTCCCTCAAGGAGCCGCTCATACTCTGCCTTCACCTGCTCGAACAGCGCCTTGGCTTGCTCAACCCCGAGGCGCGCATCACGATCGTCAAGACGCGCTAGCGCTTGTCCGGCACTCACCTGATCGCCCTCGGCGACCAGGAGCTCGGCTACCGTACCTACCCGGGTAAAGGTCAGACTCACGCTACTTGCGGGCACCACCCGCCCCTCAGCAACAACCGATGTACGCTCAAGACGCACAAGCTCTGCTGGTGGGGCACCAGCCTCGACCATCGTTGGGGGTGAACTGCCCTGCTGTGCACAGGCAGCAATGAAAAGCAGGGCAAAGCCACTGACTACGCCTTTCAGCACTCGTCTCATGTTCATCCGCTCCTTTCAACCTGCGCTCAACAGGTCGCCGCAGCAGTGTAGCGCGGCTACATAATCGCTTGATGAACAGTGCCCTGACGTTTTATTCAGCCAGTACCATGGAGCACAGACATCTCACTCCCAAAAAGGAACCCGTAGGGGCAACCCCCCGTGGTTGCCCTACCCCCCGTGGTTGCCCTACCCCCCGTGGTTACCCTGTTGACGTACCGGTAGGGGCAACCCCCCGTGGTTGCCCTACCCCCCCGTGGTTGCCCTACCCCCCGTGGTTGCCCTACCCCCCGTGGTTGCCCTGTTGACGTACCGGTAGGGGCAACCC
>CAIWUD010000645.1 GCA_903915775.1 uncultured Chloroflexota bacterium
ATCGATCAGCCAGAGGTTAGGGGTACCATAGTGACCAATGACGGGGTCGTTGTGGCCACACACGGCGAGGGTGGCACCGTCAGGGGCCCAGGAGAGATCGCTACTGCGCATCTCTTCGAGGCTGAAGAGGAGGCGTGGTGCTCCAGGCGCTGGAAGGGTCATGTCGAGCAGGTAGATCGAGCTCTTGCGCAGCATCTCGCCACCTGGATCGAGGTTGCCCGTGGTCGCGAGGAGCCGCCCATCAGGCGACCAGACGGGAGGGCTGAAGTCGTGTGGGCCGCTGGTCAGGGCCACAGCCTGGGCAGGCGCATCGGCAGTAGGATCAAAGTGGATCAGGGCAAGGTGGCTGTAGTAGTTACCGAGGAAGCCGGCCGCATCGGACTTCCAGCGCAGGCGACGGGTGACGACCACATCGCGGTTGAAGCGGGCGTAGAGATCGTCTGGGTTGGTCTCCGCCGAGCCTGACCCTTCGAGCCCACGCTCTGGATCGATCAGGGTGACGAAGGCGATGCGCTGCCCGTCAGGCGACCAGGCCGGAGCGCGGACCCCCCCACGGAGTGCCGTGAGCGCACGTGCACTACCCCCTGCTGCGGCGATCACCATCAGCTGTGGCCCCTGGTCAAGGGCTGTTACGGCTGATGGTGGGGTTGTGGCGGGGCGTACCCCTCCTGCGGCCAGGTAGATGATCCAGCGACCATCGGGTGACCAGCGGGGATGGCTATCACTCCCAGGGCCTTCAGAGAGTTGACGTGAGGCACCAGTTGCGAGGGTCGTGATGAGGATGCGTGAACGGTAGCGGTTCTCGGTGGGGTCGATCCATGTTTTGACCCACGCCACCTCGCGTCCATCGGGCGATACCTGAGGGTCATCACTGATCTGGAAGCGCAGGAGATCACGTGAGCCGATGATCTGGCGGGTCATGGTATCTACTGTCCTAACGTATAGTGGGCGGGTAGGAGAAGGGTGAGCTGTGAGCCGCTCTGTACGGTACCTGTTCACCGTTGGGGTAAGCCAACGGCAGGGCAACCACGGGGGGTTGCCTGTACGGGGGACCGACGAGGGTGAAACGCCCTCGCTCTGGGAGAGGTATGAACAGCTACTCTGCATGTTCCATACGGCGCCAGCGCAGATCCCAATTGCCACTGAAGCGTTCGGCACCATCTGGCGTAATCAGGATATCCTCATTGATACCGGTACCCCAGGGCACGTGCGGACTCACCTCGCGGCGTGGATGGTAGGAGAAGGTCATGCCCGCCTCGAGGGGCCAACTCTGCGAGGAGCCCCAGGGCTGTTCAGCGGCGAACCAGGGGCGTTCGATCGTATCGAGGCCCTGACTGTGGAGATCAAAGTGGCGGGTGGGCTGTCCGAGTTGCCAACCATCGGCGTGCAGGGTCTGTTCGAAGATCGCCGCGAGTTGGGGGAGCGTAGCGCCGGGGCGCGCCGCAGTACGGATCGCCTCGTAGGCGCGCAGTTCACTCTCCATCAGGCCTGCTTCGAGCTCGGAAGGTGGCCTGTAGGCACAGGTCACGGTGAGCTCGCACCAGTGACCACTTGGGCCACAGATCTCCATGTGGTAAGAGAGAATACCATCGCAGCGTACCGGTGTGGCATCGGGGATGGTCACCCGTCCGGGATCCTCACCAATGAAGACCAGGATATCGCGAGCCCCCCCCTCAAGCGCAATGCGTGAGCACTCTGCGGCGAGGGCGAGGCCACTCTTACCGGGGGAGACAATCTCCACAAAGCGCTCCATTGAGGCCTTTGCCAGATCCCAGAGCTCCCGGATCTGCTGGATCTCGAGTGGGCTGCGGATCATGCGCACCCGATCGATCAGCTCATCGCCATCAACAAACTCGACGGCGGGCAGGGCCTCACGCAGTTCAGCGAGCACGCCGGCGCCAATAACGGCGCGCATGCCGGCCACACCGATACGGGCACGGGCCAACCCACGATCACGGATCGCGGCCGCCACACGTGAGACCAGGAACACATCACCATCAGCATCCTCAATCCAGCCGCGCTTGGCAATCTTTGCCGCCACCGCCGGGCTGGTCAGGGTGAGGGATGGTTCACCCTGGAGCGGCACAAGGAGCAACCCATCGTGACCCCAGAGGTGAAAGTCGGTGAGGTAGCG
>CAIWUD010000646.1 GCA_903915775.1 uncultured Chloroflexota bacterium
CTACCTCGATAGCGTGGGCACCTGGGTGCCGGTGGCCAGTTCAGCCTGGTTGCCCTTCGACACCAGTCCGGAGGAGTACGCCTGGACGCTACTCGCACAGCCGGGGATGCGCTACATCCAGGTGCGGGCGCGGGACGCGGCAGGGAACATCTCGATCGGCCAGGCGCGACGCCTGCTCAACTACGAGCCACCGAGCGATACGATCGCCCGCGGTCAGACGCGCATCTACCGCTACGAGCTCGTAGCGGGCCAGGGGTTCCAGGTCGACCTGGATGTGCTGAGCGGCGATGCGGACCTCTACGTCTGGTCGGCGCAGGCGGATCAGTCGGCGCGGGTGAGCAACTTGCCAGAGAGCGCCGATGAGCGGGTGCGCGTCACTGCGAGTGAGATCATCCCCGGGCTCTACCAGGTCGAGGTCTACGGCTACACCGCAGCAACCTACCGCATCACCACGCTGACCGGAGAACTCCCGGCACGCGCACCGGCACCACAACGTGGGGGTATCAGCCAGACGAAGGATCTGCCGACAACACCGCTGGTTGGGGTGGTATCGATCCCGGATGCGCGGGCGGGTAGTGTGCCACCTACCACGACTGAGCAGCGAGTCTACCTGCCCCTGGTGCGGAGGTAGGTTTGAAATATAGCTAAGATCGTACGCCCTCTACCCCGCCCGTCGGGTTTGTAACTCGATCGCTCGGTTGCCATGTTGCTACGCAGCAGCAGCAGGAGCGCAATATAATAACTCAGTGTACGAGAGGGCATGGCCCTCCCAACAACCCCCACTCATCGCGGTCACGTGCATGGCTGATGTGGAGTTGCGGAGGTAGGTATGGCTCTACGCCTCGTCCAGATGAATCTGCTGCTCACCGGTGTGCTGCTCCTCAGCGCCTGTGGCGCTTTTGGTGCTGCACCTACACCGCTACCTGAGCTAACTGCCGAACCCGAGCGTACGCTGGTCATCGCTGATGGGCGGGTGCTCCCCAAGCGTCATGCCGAGCTACGCTTCGAGCGTCCGGGGAGCGTTGCGGAAGTGCTCGTCCAGGCTGGTCAGTCTGTCACTGCGGGAACAGCCCTAGCCCGTGTCGAATCTGCCACACTTGAAGTAGCCGTCGTCCAGGCCCAGGCGCTGCTCGATGAAGCAAGCGCCCAGTATGAGCTCCTGCGCGCCGGAGCCACCGCCGAAGCGGTGGCCATCGCTGAGGCCCAGGTCGCCCAGGCTCAGGCCATGGCCCAGCAGAGCGAGGGGCGCATCACCCCGACCGATCTCCAGGCTGCGCGTGATGAACTGCGCGAGGCCCAGGCCTTCCTGGAGCGCCTGCAGCGTGGGCCGCGTAGCAGCGAGGTTGCTCAGCTTGAGGCGACTCTCAGTCAGGCCCAGAGTAGCCTGCAGAGTCAGCGTGACCTGCTTTCGGCTACGAAGAGCGGTGCGGAGTTGCGCCTGGAGCAGGTGGCAAATGTGCTGCGTGATGCCCAGGATGCCTATAGCCGCATCTACTGGGATAATCGGGAGCTTGAGGAGCTACCTGACGATCTGCCCCAGGAGCGCAAGGATCTCGAGGCCACAGCCCTCCGTGCGGTCGCAACCCAGGCGTCTGCCCTGGAGCAGGCCCGTGTAGCTCTGGAACAGGCTCGCCTCGCCGAGCAGAGTGGGATTGCTCAGGCTGAAGCGCAGGTCCGCGAGGTTCAGGCGCGCCTCGATCAGCTGCGGGCCGGCGCTGAGCCCGATCAACTCGCCGCCGCCCGTGCCCGTGTCACCGCTGCCCAGGCGCGCATCGCCCAACTGAGCGGACTGGCCCGTAGCGGAGAACTGGCCGCCGCCGAAGCTCAGGTGGCCCAGGCTGAGGCCGGGTTGGCCGAACTCACCGCACCACCTCAGCCCCCAGCCCTCGCTGCCGCTGAGGCTCGGGTTCGGATCGCCCGCGCTGCGCTGCGCCAGGCCGAACTGGCCCTCGATGAGGCGACGCTGCGCGCCCCCTTTGATGCAACCGTCGTAGCGATCAACCTCGAGTTGGGGGTGCAGCCACCCGCCACGGAGCCAGCCATGATCCTGGCGGATTTCTCCTCCTGGAAGATTGAGACGAGCGACCTGAGTGAGCTTGATGTGGTCGCCGTGGAAGAGGGTGAACTGGTGCAGATCAGTTTTGATGCGCTGCCCGAACTCAGCCTGGAGGGCGAGGTGAGCAAGGTTGAGGCGTTGGGGAAGAGCTACCAGGGCGATGTGATCTTTATGGTCACGCTGCTCCCTCACAACTGGGATGCACGGTTGCGCTGGAACATGACCGCCACCGTCACCTTCAATTCCGGTCGTCCGGAGTAGAAGCCATGCTCAGTCTCAAGAATCTCTTGCGACGCAAGGTGCGCACTCTGCTGACACTGCTCGGTATCGTGGTCGGGGTAGCCTCAGTGGTGGTGATCTCGGCGTTTGGCGAGGGCATGGCGCGCGGCTTCGCCGTCAATGTGACGGGGAGCGCCGATCTGCTCGTGAGCCAAAAAGATGCGGTCATGATCATTATGGGTGCGATTGACGAGGAGGTCGGTAGGGAGCTCGCCAGCCTGAAGGGTGTCTCGCAGGTTGATAGCACGGTCATCGGCATCCAGGCTACTCCCGAGTCACCCTACTTCCTTATCGCTGGGGAAGATCCCCACGGCTTCTCGTTGGCCCACTACCGGATCATTGCGGGCCGATCGATTGCGGCACGGCGTGAACTGATCCTGGGTCGTAAGAGCGCTGAGAGCCTCAAGAAGGCTGTTGGTGATAAGTTTCACCTCAACGAGATTACCTACAGGATTGTTGGCATCTACGAGACGGGGGCAAGCTTTGAGGATAGTGGCGCGGTCATCCATCTTGCTGATGCGCAACGCGCCTTCGATCGACTCCGTCAGGTGAGCTACTTCAAGATCCAGGTAGACGATCCACGCGAGCGCGATGCAGTAAAGATGGCCATTGAAGCACGCTGGCCCGATCTCGCGGTGACCCGGTCGGGCGATCCCGCACGCCAAGACGAGATTTTACAGCTCTACAGCGCCCTGGGGTGGGTCCTCGGGCTCTTCGCTATCCTCGTGGGTGGGCTGGGCATGATGAATGCCCAACTGATGAGCGTCTTTGAACGTACCCGCGAGATCGGTGTGCTGCGCGCCATCGGCTGGCGGCGCCGACGCATCGTCCTCATGATTATGGGCGAGGCGCTCCTCCTCTCATTCCTGGGGGGAGGGGTTGGCCTGCTCCTCTCCGTAGCCCTCATGGCATTCATGTCACGCTCACCCGCACTGGGTGGCTTTCTCAGTGGAACCGTTGAGCCAGCAGCTCTCATCCAGACCCTCACGATCGCCGGGTTACTTGGCCTGGTTGGTGGGGGCTACCCGGCCTGGCGTGCGGCGCGTCTGGCCCCCGTTGAGGCCATGCGCGCCGAGGCGGGCGCCAGCGTGCGCTGGAGCAGACCCACACGGCTCCTGGCCTTTCTGCTGCCTGGACCAGCCCTACGTAATCTGCTCCGCCGCCCCACCCGCAGCCTGATGACCATGCTCGGCCTGGGCATCGGTGTGGGGCTCATCGTGGCCCTGGGCGCCATCACCACTAGTGCAACCGACCTCATGATTGAGATGCTGAGTGCTGGACAGGCCGATATCATCGTCGAACAGGCGGGTGCCTCAGATGCAGCCTTCTCCTCGATCGATGAGCGCTTGGCCGAACGGATTCGTGCCCACCCCGAGGTCAAAGCGGTCTCCCGCCTGATCTTTGGGGTAACCAATGTACCGGGGCTCCCCTTCTTCATGGTCTTTGGGCTCGACCCACGCGAGGGCTACATCATGCGCTACCGTACCACCGAGGGGCGGAGTGTACAGCGCACCGGTGAGCTGATCATCGGTCGCTTGGCTGCCACGAGCCTCGAGCTCGGGGTTGGGGATACCCTGCGCTTCGCGGGCCAGAGCTTTACTATCGTCGGGATCTATGAGACCGGGGTGAGCTACCAGGATACTGGCTCCGTGATCACGATCCGTGAGGCGCAACGTATCTTCGGGAAGCCCCGCCACGTCTCATTCATGGGCGTCAG
>CAIWUD010000647.1 GCA_903915775.1 uncultured Chloroflexota bacterium
CGACATCGATCCATGCTTCGGCTCACTCGCCGATTTTGACCGTCTGCTGGGCGCACTGCATGCCCGCGGCATGCGGCTGATCCTCGACCTGGTACCCAATCACACCTCGGATGAGCACCCCTGGTTCGTGCAGGCACGCTCCTCGCGCACGAGTCCGCTCCGCGACTGGTATATCTGGCGCGACCCAGCCGCTGATGGGGGGCCGCCAAATAACTGGTTGAGCTACTTTGGTGGCCCGGCCTGGAGCTTTGATCAGACCACGGGTCAATACTATCTCCATCTGTTCGACCCCAAGCAACCCGATCTCAACTGGCGCAATCCGGCGGTACGCACTGCGATCTACGATGTGGTGCGCTTCTGGCTCGCCCGCGGTGTTGATGGCTTCCGTGTCGATGTGATCTGGATGTTGATCAAGCATCCCGATCTCCCCGATAACCCACCCGATCCAGCCTGGACCCCTGCAGAGATGCCGCAGCACCGTTTGCGACGCATCTACGATCAGCATCAGCCCGAGGTTCACGATGTGATCCGTGAGTTGCGTGCGGTGATCGATGCGTTTGCCGAGCGGGTCTTGATTGGTGAGATGTACCTGCCCGTTGAAGATCGGGTCTCCTACTATGGTGCGCAGCTTGACGAGGTGCATCTACCCGCTAACTTCGACCTGGTGACCCTGCGGAGGTGGAGCGCCGCAGCGGTACGGGAGTTGGTCGAGACGTA
This sequence comes from uncultured Chloroflexota bacterium, assembly GCA_903915775.1. Lineage (GTDB taxonomy): Bacteria > Chloroflexota > Chloroflexia > Chloroflexales > Chloroflexaceae > Viridilinea. The sequence continues at coordinate 718 of CAIWUD010000647.1, forward strand.
CGAAGGTGCGCTACCTGAGGGCGGTTGGCCCAACTGGGTCTTGGGGAACCATGATCAGCCGCGGATCGCCAGTCGGGTTGGTCAGGTTCCTGCACGCCTGGCGCAGCTGCTGCTTCTGACGCTGCGTGGTACGCCGACGATCTACTACGGCGACGAGATCGCGATGGAGGATGTGGCGATCCCCCCTGAACGGGAGGTTGACCCCCAGGGGCTACGAGCACCAGGGTTTAGTCGCGACCCTGCACGTACGCCGATGCAGTGGTCAGGTGAGCCTGGTGCCGGGTTTACCAGTGGTGAGCCATGGCTGCCGATCGCCGCCGACTATGCAGAACGAAATGTCGCCGTGCAGCGCGCCGATCGCCACTCGATGCTCAACCTAACCCAGCAACTGCTCGAACTGCGCCGAACCTCGGCGGCGCTCAGTGTGGGCAGCTACAGCAGTTGCCCGCTGCCCGAACAGCAGCTGTTCGCCTACCTACGGGCCGCTGGTGACGAGCGCATGCTCGTGGTGCTCAACGTTGATAGAGCACCTGTGCAACTCGACTTGCGCATGTACGCTGCACAGGGCAGATTGCGCATCAGCACGCTGATGGATCGCAGCGGTGAGGTGAGCATGATGGCGCTTACCCTACGCCCCTATGAGGGGGTGGTGATTGAGCTACCACCCACAAGCGCTTAGCTGGTAGCCCCGTAACTTTCACCGACCGTGTGCGGTATCTCTTGCGTGGAGCACGAAGGATCGTCGCAAACCACGCTCGTCATACCGCAAGAGCACTAGGTGTGTGCCTCTCGCACACCCAGTGCGTAGGGTCGGCTGAAGGCCGGGGTTTCGATGCGCGACCAGAGACGCCATTTCACGAGACTGTTCAGCGTCACCCTGATCGTCCTACTCCTCAGGATGGTCGTACCGGAGCATGCTCTGCTCGGTCCGACCAGGGTTGAGGCGAACGTGCGAACAGTGCAGGGGGCCGCTTTTGCCAGTGGAGTCGCCTGTCTCAATACGACCGATCAGTTTGCCGTAGCCAGGCATACCAATAACCTCTACGCCCCACCTACCAATGTCGGGGCAGCACCGGCCATTCAGCAGCTGAGTGCCACTGGGGTGGGTAGCACTGTTGCGGGCCTGGCGAATGTTGGTGCGATCTATGGTTTGGCTTACGACGATGGGGCCGCGAGTGGGCGCGAGCGCCTCTTTGCTGCTGCCTTCACCAAACGCTTCGTAAGCTATGGGCCAGGTGGCCCTGGTGCGATCTACCTATTCACCCGATCGAGCCCTTCCACTGCGTGGACGTTGAGTAGTAGCCGCATAACGGTGCCGAATGTCAACGGCGTGAATCGTACCACCCCCTTCGATGCCGATGCAGTGGCCGGAGCGGGAACCAGCAGCCTGGGCGGGATGGTTGTCAGCCCTGATGGGCGAACACTGCTAGTGATGAATCTCGAGCAGCGGAGTATTGAGCGCTTCGATCTCACCGTCGCCGGCACACCAGTGCGCCTGAGTCCGCTCAATCTGGCCGAGAGCGCCTTTCCTGCCCTCTTCCCCGATCCGGCGGTACGCGCCGATCTGCGCCCTTTTGCCCTGGCCTTCTACCCCTTGACCTTCGATAGCGTTGGTACTCAGGCGCTCTACATCGGGGTCACCGATAGTGCCGCACGGGCCAATGGCGCCTGGCCACGCGCCCACGTGTTGGCCACCTACCTTGCTGATGGTGGGCGTGGCAACCCGATGACGGTGGATGGGAGTGTTTGGCATCGGGTGGTCGAGCATGATCTGTCGACACCGTCAAATTTCTGGGATGCGGGTAACCGCCATCGTGATGCACGCTCAGGCTACCCGAGTAATGTCGCCATGGAGATGGACTCTCTGCAGGAGTCGTGGGAGATGGAGTTACGGCAGTGGAATCCATGGCGTACTACAGGATTCCCCGTTCGTGTAACCGCGAACTATACCTACTCTGAGTATCTCTATCCCCAACCGCTGTTGACGGAGATTACGCTCATCGCGGAGGCAGCCCAGACAGCGTCACCCGGCTTTGGAGCAATCAGCATGGCCCTCGGCCTGCGTGATCGTATGGGCGATCAGGCCTTCAATGCCGATGCTGCTATTCCACCTGAAGCCCCGGCAACGACCGCACAGGGTGATACGCTCTTCTTTCGCTTTAGCAATGGAAACTGGACACTGGTAAGTGGTGAGCGCTACGAAGATAGTAGCCTACACCCCACACTTCCTGAGACACTCCGCTTGCCGGTGGATGCGTATGGCAATCCCATC
>CAIWUD010000648.1 GCA_903915775.1 uncultured Chloroflexota bacterium
GAACGGGCCGCTGGCTAGCCGCCGGGTTCTGCGCTGCACTGGCGTGTAGTGTCAAAATCCAAGCCGGCCTGCTTCTACCCCTTCTCGGCCTCTGGGTCATCTGGGAAGGAGTGCTCAGCAGGGCTGCGCGCGAAGAGTGGGCCAGGCGGTTACCAGCGCACCGCTCGTACCAACAACTGCTCATTGCCGGTGCCCTCCGTACCATCGCGCCATGGCTGCTCGGTGCACTCCTCGGGCTGGCCCTCCTCGGCAGTTACCAGTGGCTCCTCTTCGGCAACCCGCTGCGCAGCGGCTACGGCGATGCCAGCCGATCCTTCAGCGGCTACCTCTCCGTTGGCCTCTATGGGCTCATCCTGAGCCCGGGGAAGGGGATCATCTGGTACGCCCCTCCACTCATGCTCCTACCGGTAGGCCTCGTTCTGCTCTGGCAGCGCAACCGAGGTGTAGCCCTTCTCGCTAGTGCGGCGACGGTGGCCACCTTCCTCTTCTACGGACTGGTAGTCTTCTGGCATGGCGACGGTGCATGGGGCCCACGTTACCTTAACATGGTGCTGCCCTTCATGGTGCTGCCCCTGGCCGCCCTGATCGAGCAGCTACCCAGGCCGAACCTGCGCCCACTGCGTCCACTCCTCCTTGCCACCCTGCTGATAGCTGTACCCGTACAGCTTGCAGGCGTGCTGATCAACCTCAACGCCTACCTCGATGTCCAGCGTGACAGCTATCGACGCTACTTTGAGCCCTCGCAGTCACCAATCCTCGGTCACCTTCGCTTGGTAGGTGCGCAACTGGCTCAGAGCTATGCCCTGCACGTCGCACCGGGTAGCCTGGCCCTCGTCGATGGCTTTAGCTACAGCGAGGGCGACCGTGATCGCGGCGAGCAACTCCCACGCTGGTCGCTCCCCTCTGCAACCATCGCTATACGCCCACCCGCAGGCAGCACCACTGTCCAGGTCAGCCTGAGTATGAGCAGCTGCCTACCAGCACCACTCCCTCCGACCGATCTGAGCCTTGCCCTCAACGGAGCCCCCCTAACCACAGGGGCTGCCTGTCCACCACGTCGGTACGCTATGCTCCTTCCAGACGCACCATCACGCCTCACATTGGAGAGCAGCGGGTGGAATCCGGCCGATGTAGGGCTCGAACGAAAGGGGCCCCTTGGCGTCTCCATCCTCCAGGCGTACGCTACCGCCGATGGCGAACCACTTACCCTGACCGGTCGCCTCGTCCCGATCGAACCGGCACCGGTGGGGCAAAACTCGTTGCGACGCTGGGCCAGCGACTACCGTTACGGTCACTGGGATCTCTGGCTCTGGTATCTCGTCCACGCGGGGTTTCCCCTCGGGCCAACGACATTCGTGGCCATCCTCTGGGGTGGCATGGGCCTCTCATTCGTGAGTATAGGACTCGTTGGCCTCTGGAAGGTGCAGCGCGGGGATAGAAACTATTCACAGTTGGGGTAAGCCAAGGGCAGGGCAACCACGGGGGGTTGCCCGTACGGGGGAGTGCCACGAGGGCGAGACGCCCTCGCTCCAGGAGAAGTGCCACGAGGGCGAGACGCCCTCGCTCCAGGAGAAGTGCCACGAGGGCGAGAC
>CAIWUD010000649.1 GCA_903915775.1 uncultured Chloroflexota bacterium
CTCCGCAAAAACCTCCAACCGAGCCTGCGGGAGGCGTGGAGGGCGCAGCCCTCCGCAAAAAAAGCTAACCGAGCCTGCGGGAGGCGTGGCGGGCGCAGCCCTCCGCAAAAAAAGCTAACCGAGCCTGCGGGAGGCGTGGCGGGCGCAGCCCTCCGCAAAAAAACCAACCCAACCTTGGTTTCGCCAGGGGAAAGATGAACGGTTACCAGAGGAGAAAAACCCATGAAATCTCAGCACCTCAGCTTTGAGCTCCTGGTCGATCTCGCCGAAGATCGGCTGGCAGCAAAGGATGAGCAGTTGGCCCGTGAGCATCTCGCCACATGTTCCACGTGTCAGAGTGAGATGCTGCGCATTGAGCATTTATCCGCTCAGATGCGTACCTTTGGGGATCGCCCGCAGCCCCACACCTCATCCTGGTTGCGAGCCCTCTTCCGAGCCGCGTTGCGTGCCACCAGGCCACGGCGGGTGATCGACACGGCACTCTTCGACAGTCGGCTCAGCCCATCGGCGTACGGTTTACGCTCTGGGGCCACGCTTGAGCGGCAGATCTTCTTTGAGGCTGAGCCCTTTACGATCGATCTGCGCATCATCCCCCACAGTGAACAGTGGACGCTCATTGGCCAGGTGATGGGGCCGGCGAGTGGCGGTGCGGCAACGCTGCTTGGCCCCGACCTGAGCCGTGAGGCCGAGATCAGCTCGCTTGGCGAATTCGCCCTCGTCGCCATTCCCCCCTCCCGCTGTACGCTCATGCTCGCTCTCGCCACCGAGACCCTGATCATGCCCGATCTCGAGGTGGGGATCTGAGTGTGGATCGCCAGGCCCTTACCGAGTTACTCATCAGCCGAGCTCCCTCGCGGCGTGCCGCTACCATGGCCCGCTTTCCCAGCCTGCTCGACGACGAACTAGCCCACCTCCTCGCTGAGCGCTACCGCCAGGCGGTGAATGGTAATCCCCGCCTGGCTAAGGGGGCAGCCCATGCGCTGGATATACTCGCGAAGCGACACCCGACCCCGGTGACCCGCGCCTACGCCGACTGGACGACTGGTCTGGCCACACTACAGATTGCCGGCCAGCCAGCGGAGGCGCTGGCCCTACTCGATGCCGCAACAGCTCGCTTCCTCCTGCTCAATGAGCAGCTGATCGCGGCCATTATCCAGATTGGCAAACTCTCCGCCCTGATCCTGCTTGGGCGCTACGAGGAGACAATCATGTACGGCGCCACCATCCGCGAGCGGTTACGGGCCCGTGGTGATCGTGCGGGCCTGTGCAAGGTGGCCCAGAACCTGGGGAATCTCCACCTACGGCGTGGTGCGTATGAGCTTGCCGAGCAGCACTACCACGAGGCGCTTGAGTTGGCGTTGGCTACCGCCGACCCCGCAATGATTGCCTGTGCTGAACATGGCTTGGCCAACCTCATGGCCATTCAGCAGCGCCCACATCAGGCTAACCTGCACTACGAGCGCGCCATGACCCATGCCACTGCAGCTGGCGCTACCGTTACGCAGGCCGAGATCACCTGTAGTCTGGGCGGCCTGGCCCTCTCTACTGGTCGCTACGCAGAGGCGCTGGACTACCTCGAGCGCTCGTGCCACCACTACCGCACGCTCAACATGCCCCACGAGCTACGCCGCGCCGAACTTGAGTTGGCCGAGGCCTACCTCCAGCTCAACATGGTCGCTGAGGCTACCGCCCGCTACCGTCAGATCTACCTCGTGCTTACCGATCTGGGGCTCCGGTCGGAGCAAGCCCGGGCCTGTCTGGGCTATGGTCGGGCATGCCTGCTTGCTGGTCAGACGGCGCAGGCACGTCTGCTGAGTGAGCAGGCCCACGCCCTCTACCAGGCTGAAGGTAACCGGGTTGGTATGGCGATGGCCACCCTCAACCTGGCTCAGATCGCCTACACCGATCACGATGTAGCCGTTGCTGCAACACTGGCAGCTACGGTCAGTCGAGATCTCGAACAACTTGGTGCGTACAGCCAACTCCTCCTCGCCCGCTGGCTCCATGGCGAAGCGTGCCGTCTCCTCGGCAATGTAGTACGAGCCAAACAGTTGCTCACCAAAACGTTAGAACTAGCCACACCAGATGCACCACCGATCGCCCAGCGCTGTCTCACCTCACTCGGATTGTTAGAGCTTGCCCAGGGGAAGCGCGTCGCTGCCGAGGCCTACTTCGTCCGTGCCTGCGAGCTGATCGAACAGCTACGAGCTCCGCTCCCTGCTGAGGAGGTGCGTACGGCCTTCGTTGCTGACAAGTTGACCCCCTTTTACGAACTGGCCCGTATCTGCCTGAACGATCGCCACAGTGACCGCCAGGCTGAGGCACTGATCACGGTTGAGCGGGCCCGTTCACGTGCGCTCCTCGACATGATGCGCCGTGAGTTTGTCAGCCTCAGCCCACCAGATCCTGCAGTAGCTGAACTGATCACACAGTTTGAGTTGGTGCGTACCGAGGTGAGTTGGTTCGACCAGCAGATCCACCGCCTCACCCGCTACGCTCATCCCGACGATCAGGGCCGCATCGGTGCGCTGCAGCAGGCCGCCCGCGAGCGCGAGCAGCTCCTCAATCGGCTTGGCCGACAGATTGTACGCCAACATGCCCCTGCCCGTGGGGAGCCAGACCTCGACATCTCCCTCCTCAGTCGGCAACTTGGCACCGACACCGTTCTGGTGGAGTACGCCTACCTTGATGACGAACTACTTGCCTTCCTCGTAGATGCCGAGGGGGTTCAGGTCGTGCGTGGACTCGCCAGCGCTCCTCAGGTAAGTAGCGCCATCGCCCAGAGTCGCTTCCAACTCGGTACGCTGCGCCACGGTGCGCAGATCAAACCAACCCTGTTGGTTCAACTCACCGAGCGCATGCAGCACCACCTACGTCTCCTCTATCGCCTGCTGATGGCCCCACTTGAGCCACTACTCGGCGGACGCGGGCTGATCATTGTGCCCCACCGTGACCTCTACTACCTCCCCTTTCACGCCCTCCACGACGGTTCCAGCTACCTGATCGAACGCTGCGAGGTGACCTACGCTCCCAGCGCCCGCGTCTACCAGTCGGTTGCCCTGCGCCCAGAGCAGCCCATTGAGCGACTACTCCTGGTTGGTGTTCCCGACGAGCGTACGCCCCGCCTCCAGGCTGAGATCGATCAACTGCGGGGGATCTTCCCGGCGACCACGGTCCTACTCGGCGACGAGGCTACCCGTGAGGCGCTCGGCCGACATGGTAGCAGTGCCGATCTGCTGCACCTGGCTTGCCACGGCGAGTTTCGCCAGGATAGTCCACTCCTCTCGGCCCTCGTTCTTGGCGATGGACGGCTCACGGTGCACGACATCTACCAGTTGCAACTTGGGGGGGAACTGGCCGTTCTGAGCGCCTGTGAGAGTGGCATGAGCAGCGTGGCGCCTAGTGACGAGATCTTTGGGTTGGTGCGCGGCTTCTTTGCCGCCGGGGTTCCAGCCCTCATTGTGAGCCTCTGGGAGGTCGATGATGGTTCGACCACGCGCATGATGCAGCGCTTCTACGCAGCCCTCTTCGCGGGTGCCGCACCCGCAACTGCGCTACGCAGCGCCCAACTCGCGGCCCTCAGCGAGCAGCCGCACCCCTTCTTTTGGGCTCCCTTTACCCTGGTTGGCCGACGCTAACGGCATGGTTCGAACCAAGTCGACACGCTCGTAAGCGCAGTGGAGGGCGTAGCCCTCCACAAACCTTCCTGCTGGAGTTGGTCACGCCCCCTGCTTTACGCTACATTTCTGTTGAATGGCAGCAATCAGGGTGTCAAATGAGGCGATAAACGACTTGACCCCCTCGGCGACGAGCCGACGCTCGGTGATTGCGACAACATCGATGCCGACAAGGGCGAGTTCGGCAAGGAGCGTTTCTGCGCTAGCAACACCCTCGGCGATGGTGGGGCCGCGCACCTCGCCATGGTCGGCGAAGGCTAGGAGGGCATTCTCGGGAATCGTATTGACCGAGTTGGGTGCGATCAACTCAGCGATGTAGAGGGTATCGGGATAGGCGGGATTCTTGGTGCTGGTACTCGCCCAGAGTGGCCGCTGGAGTTGGGCCCCCTTTGCGACCAGGGCTTCCCAGCGCGGGCCGCTGAAGACGCGGAGAAAGGCCTGGTAAGCGACCTTTGCATTCGCAATCGCCGCTTGGCCACGCATGGCGAGGAGGCGCGCCTGGAGGGCGGTGTCGCTGGTAGCCGCGGCTTTGGCCTCGAGCTCCTTGTCGATGAGCGTATCGACCCGGCTCACGAAGAAGCTCGCCACGGAATGGATCTGATCGATGGGTTGGCCAGCGGCTACGCGCCGCTCGAGTCCGCGCAGGTAGGCCTCCATCACCTGCTCGTAGAGCGAGACGGCGAAGAGGAGGGTGACGTTGATGCTCAAGCCCTCAGTGATGGCCTGCTCGACCGCGGGGATGCTCTCGGGAGTGCCTGGGATCTTGACCATGAGGTTGGGTCGGTCGACCATCTGCCAGAGCCGCCGTGCCTCGGCGATCGTTGCAGTAGTATCGGTGGCCAGGTACGGGTTGACCTCCATGCTGACCCGGCCATCCTGATGGCCCGTACGCTCATAGACGGGGAGGAGGAGGTCACAGGCGGCACGGATGTCATCGGCGGCCAGGCGTTCGTAGATCGCCAGCACGCCGAGATTATCGGCGCTGAGTGCCTCGATGGCCTGATCGTAGTCGCTGCTGCCCGCAATCGCCTTCTCGAAAATAGTCGGGTTGGAGGTCACACCAACTACACTATAGTCGGTGACCAGCTGCTTGAGCCAGCCTGCGTTGAGCATGCCGCGACTGATGCTGTCGAACCAGACGCTCTGACCCTCCTGGCCAATACGTGCAAGTGGATGTGTAGACATGCAAGTTCCTTCATTGATGTGCGTTGTGAAAGCTAAAGTCCTCCATAAAAAACCAACCTCTCCCGGAGCGAGGGCGTCTCGCCCTCGTGCTGCCCCTTGTACGGGCAAATTCCTGTAGTTGCCCTTAGAGGAGGGTACGGGCTGCTGCCACCACAGCCTCGGCGGTGAAGCCAAACTTACGCTGGAGATCCTTCATTGGGGCGGAGGCGCCAAAGCCGCCCATGGCGATGATCCGTCCGTGTGGCCCGCTGTAACGCTCCCAGCCAAAGCTGGAAGCCTGCTCCACCACCAGACGTGCGGTAACTCCAGGTGGCAGGACATGGTCGCGGTAGGCCTGATCCTGCTGCTCGAATAGCTCCCAGGAGGGCATACTGACCACCCGTACGCGCATGCCCTCACCACTCAGTTGCTCATAGGCGGCGATACAAAGGGCTACCTCGCTACCACTTGCCAGCAAGAGCAGGTCGGGTTGGCCACCCGGTGCATCAGCCAACACGTAGGCACCCCTGGCTACCCCTGCAGCCGAGCCGTAGCGCTCGCGATCCAGGGTAGGAATGGGCTGTCGGCTCAGAAGGAGGGCCACCGGTGAGTGGTGCAGCCCCATGATCACGCGCCAGGCTTCGAGCACCTCATTTGCATCGGCGGGGCGGAGGGTGATCAGGTGGGGGATGGTCCGTAGGGAGGCCAACTGTTCGACCGGTTGGTGGGTGGGGCCATCCTCACCGACACTGATCGAGTCGTGGGTGAAGATATGGATGGTTGGGAGCTCCATGAGTGCCGAAAGACGGATGGCTGGGCGGGCGTAGTCGCTAAAGATGAGGAATCCTGCCCCAAAGGGGCGTAGTTTGCTCAGCGCCATCCCATTGAGGATCGCACCCATGGCGTGCTCACGGATGCCAAAGTGCATGTTGCGCCCAGCCTCGTGGGCCGAGAAGTCACCGGCACCAGCAAAGTTCAGGCGAGTCTTGGTCGAAGGGGCCAGATCAGCGGCCCCGCCAATCAGCCAGGGTACGCGGGCGGCGATAGCGTTGAGCAGCTTCCCGGAGGCGTCGCGTCCGGCGATACCCTTGCTATCAGCGGCGAAACGGGGGAGGTCGGCGTCCCAGCCGGCTGGTAGGTGATCGTGCAACAGCTGATCGAGTTGCTCGTTCAGGTCGGGGTAGACACGCCCATAGGCCGCTAGCTGCTCTTGCCAGGCGGACTGGAGGGTCTCGCCACGGCGGCCGATACCTGCACGGAAATCCTCATAGACGCCGTCCGGAATGAGGAACTGCGCCTCCTCGGGCCAGCCATAGAAGCGCTTGGTCAAGCGAATCTCCTCGACACCGAGTGGTTCGCCATGGGCGCTATGCGTGTCCTGCTTGTTGGGCGAGCCGTAGCCAATATGGCTATCGACAATGATGAGCATGGGGCGATCGCTGAGTTGTCGGAAGCTGGCGAGCGCTCCATCAAGGGCCTCAAGGTCGTTCGCATCGGCAACATGGGTGACCTGCCAGCCGTAAGCGCGGAAGCGGGCGGCGACATCTTCGCTGAAGGCGAGCTCAGTTTCACCTTCGATGGTGATCCGATTGTTGTCGTAGATCCAGCAGAGGTTACCGAGTTGCAGGTGACCAGCAAGGGAGGCCGCTTCACCCGAGATACCCTCCATCATGTCGCCGTCGCCGCAGATCGCGTAGACGTCGTAGTCGAAGAGCGTGAAGCCAGGACGGTTGAACTGGTTCGCCAACCAGCGTTGCGCGATAGCCATGCCCACACTATTCGCCACCCCCTGTCCGAGGGGACCGGTCGTGGTCTCTACCCCACTGGTCCAGTGGTACTCAGGATGACCGGGGCAGCGGCTATCAAGCTGTCGAAAGCGCTTGATATCATCGAGGGGCACGGCAAGTTCGGCTTCACCATGGGTACGAACCTCGGCTAGGTGGAGCAGCGCGTAGAGTAACATCGAGGCATGGCCAGCCGAGAGTACAAAGCGATCGCGGTTGGGCCAGGCCGGATCCTGGGGATTGTAGCGTAGCCAGCGCTGCCAGAGGGTGTAGGCAACCGGCGCCAGGGCCATTGGGGTACCCGGGTGTCCCGAGTTGGCCGCCTGAACGGCGTCCATTGCCAGGGTGCGGATGGTATTGATGCTGAGTTGCTCTGGCGAAGTGTGAACAGTCATGACCAAGGGGCTCCTTTAGATGGTGCAACCGTATCCCAGATTGCATTTGCGTTCGTCCCTACCCGCAACTACTCGGCCTTCTTGACCGCATGGCCACCGAAACCCCTACGCATCGCCGCCAAGATTTTGGCCGCAAACGACTCGGGTTGGCGCGAGTGGAAGCGCTCAAAGAGTGATAGGGTGATGACTGGTGCAGGTACATCGAGGTCGATCGCCGCCTGAATCGTCCAACGCCCTTCACCACTATCCTCAACGTAACCCTTCAGGCTACTCAGATCGGGATCCCCTCGCAGGGCCGTCTCGGTGAGATCGAGCAGCCAGGAGCGTACCACACTTCCGTAGCGCCAGGCGGAGGCAACGGCGTGCAGATCGATCTGAAACTCCTTTTTGGCCCGCATGATCTCAAAGCCTTCTGCGTAGGCCTGCATCATGCCATACTCTATCCCGTTGTGGACCATCTTGACAAAGTGGCCGCTGCCAACCGGTCCACAGTGGACGTAGCCCCCCGGAGGGGCCAGGGTGAGGAAGGCTGGTTCAAGCCGCTTGACCAACTCCTGCTCGCCACCGACCATTAGGCAGAAGCCATTCTCCAGGCCCCAGATGCCACCCGAGGTGCCCTGGTCGATGTAGTTGATCCCGTGGGCCTTGAGTTGTGCAGCCCGGCGCTGGTCGTCGTGGAAGTTGGTGTTCCCACTATCAATAATCGTGTCACCCGGCTCCAGCAGCGTGGTAAGGGTGTCGATCATGCTCTCGGTGACTGCACCCGCGGGTAGCATGACCCAGATGGCCCGTGGCGCTGCGAGGCTGCTGACGAGCTGTTCAACGCTCGCTGCCGGAACCATGCCCTTCGCTGCGAGCTCATCGACTGGGCCACGCGAGCGGTTGTAGCCGACAACGCGATGTCCACCGCGTACCCAGCGCTCGGCCATGCCAGCGCCCATACGCCCTAGTCCGATAATGCCAATCTCCATGCGTCGATTCTCCTGATGTACAAATGGGTAGATTTAGGATACGCATCACGACAGTGTGCGACACAGGCCACGTAGACGCCCCAGCTTAACTACCTCACGGGAGGTGTGGAGGGCTTCGCCCGCCACAAAAAGCCCCAACCCAGCCCCGGTGCCGCCAGCGTGTCATGTCGGCGCAGCCGAAAGTAAACCATGCCTAAGCTTCTATTTTACCAGCAGCGTAGGCAAGAATGGTACAATCCTGGGGTGCGCTATAATCTCTTTGGCATCCGCAATCTTGCGTACGATGAGGCGATACCCTCGCGTTTCTGTGACAACTGGAGGCTCTATGCCCAACAGCTCCAGCGAGTTTACCATTATCGTACAAGGTATGGATTGTGCAAACTGTGCCCGTTCGGTCGAAGCCGGGGTGGCACAACTCCCGGGGGTGCACTCCTGCGAGCTCAACTTTACGACCGAGCGCCTCCAGGTGCGGGGGATAATCAGCCGGGCGCAGGTCATCCAGCGGGTACGCGATCTCGGCTACGAGGTGGCAGAGGGGCCAACGTCGCGTAGTGAGCCTGGAGTTGCCTCTGCGCCCCCCAACATCCTCATGTTCATGTGGGCACGTCCGGCAACTCGACTCGCCCTGATTGGGGCCATGCTCATGCTGCCGGGGGCCATCCTGCACGAACTGCTCGGTTGGGAGGCGCAATGGATCGATGCCCTGGCCATTGCTGCACTGGCGCTCACGATTGTGCCAGTGGCGCGTGGGGCTTGGCGTGGGCTGATCGTGAGTCGTGGCTTCAACATCCACGCCCTGATGACGATCGCAACAGTTGGGGCCATGTTCATCGGTGCCACGATCGAGGCGGCTATGATCCTCGTGCTCTTCACCATTGGTGAAGCCCTCGAGGGTTATACCGCTACACGGGCTCGCCATGCGATCAAAAGCCTGATCGAGGTCGTACCGCCCATGGCCATCCGCCTCGATCCGGCGGCTGGTGAGCAGCAGGTGGCCGTGAGTGCTCTACGGATCGGTGACCGCATCCTGGTGCGCCCGGGTGAGCGCATCCCGATCGATGGCATCCTGTACACTGGCTACTCGGCGGTGAATCAAGCCCCTATTACCGGCGAGAGCCGATTGGTTGAGAAGGAGCCCGGGGCCGAACTGTTTGCCGGTAGCATCAATGGCGAGGGTAGCCTTGAGGTGACGGTAACCCGCCTCGCCGAGGATACGACCATTGCACGGATGATTCGCCTCGTCGAGGAGGCTCAGGAGCGGCGGGCCCCGGTGCAGCGCTTCATTGATCGTTTTGCGCGTAGCTACACACCCGCGGTCATCCTGCTAGCGCTCCTTGTTGCACTAGTACCACCACTCTTCTTCAACCAGCCCTTCTGGCATGGCGCAACAGAGAGTGCTGGCTGGCTCTACCGTGGTCTGGCGCTGCTGGTGGTGGCCTGCCCTTGCGCCCTGGTGATCAGCACCCCGGTCACGCTGGTTAGTGCGATGAGTGCAGCGGCCCGTAGCGGCGTCCTGATTAAGGGGGGGATCTTTCTGGAGCAGTTGAGCAAACTGCGGGCGATAGCGTTCGACAAAACCGGTACCCTCACCAGCGGGCGTCCGGCTGTAGTCGCCCTTCGTGCAGCTGCATGTCCCGCTCCCACGGCAACGGCACTCGGCCACTGCACCGCCTGTGATGAGCTCCTGGCTCTGGCTGGGGCTGTGGAGCGGCGCTCCGAACACCCGCTGGCTCACGCTATCACCATGGCTTCAACGGCCCGTGGCCTCGATGCCCAGTTGCCCAGA
>CAIWUD010000650.1 GCA_903915775.1 uncultured Chloroflexota bacterium
CGTACGGGCAGCCCCCCGTGGCTGCCCCTGCTGCTACCCCCCGTACGGGCAGCCCCCCCGTGGCTGCCCCTGCTGCTACCCCCCGTACGGGCAGCCCCCCCGTGGCTGCCCCTGCTGCTGCTACCCCCCGGCCCCCTGTGGTGGCCTCTGCTACCTTGATACGGATCCGACGAACTGATACAATAGGGTGAACGGTGGCTTTCCCTACCAGGAGGTCGTGCGTGTCTACCCAAACAAGTAGCTACGAAACAGTTCTAGCGCTCGTACGCGCATGGCCTGCCGCGCAGCGCTTCTTGCTGGTGCACGATCTATTAGCGACGCTTGCACCAACCGAACGCACCCCCCACCCGACGTTGCAGCACGCCCGCGGCTTACTGGCGACCGAGCACGCTCCACCAACTGACGCACAGGTTGACGCATGGTTGGATGAACGGCGCTCTGAGCGGTATGGTGCATGAGAGTAGTGCTCGACACCAATATTGTGCTCGATGTCCTGCTCGACCGAGCACCGTTTGTTCACGACTCCAGCGCGCTCTGGGCCGCATGTGACACCGGTCGTCTAGTTGGCGTACTCCCGGCATCGGCGTTGACCGACATCTTCTACATCGCACGACGGACGACCGACCTAGTACGGGCGCGTGTTGCGGTTGGCCTATGTCTCGCTGCATTCGATATCGCACCGATTGATCGACAGACTTTTGAAGACGCAACCGCCTTGCCAGGCAATGACTTCGAGGATAACGTCCAGATTGCCTGCGCAACACGTGCAGGGGTCGAAGCCATTGTGACCCGTAATCGTGAAGATTTCGCTCACGCACCAATTGCTGTGCTGACGCCTACCGAGCTCCTTGCTCGTCTCTGAGGTGCACGGCCCCGTCGAGGTGACCGCGCATCACCAGCACGTGGGCCAGAGCATGGTGAGTAGACAAGAGACATCGTGACCGCGCTGCTTGAGGAGCAGAGCTGCCTGGGCACGAACCAGCACCATCCGCTCGTACTGGTATGTGAGCAGTTCGCTCTCCTGCTGCTCCGCCTCGGTGAGACCTTCTCGCTGGCGCTTCGCATTGAGCTCACTAAGGCGCTCCACGGCATCACTCGCCAACCTGCTCCGAGCGGCCTGCCACAGAGCTGCATCATCCAAAAAAACCAGTTGGGCAATGGCTTGCTCCAGGTCGTCGGGGAGCATCTCAGTTGCCGGGAGTGCACCGGTGAGCACGTCCAGCACCTCGTCGGCGACCGTACGCTGACGCCGCACCGCTCGTGCCTGGAGCTGCTCGTACAGGGGCTCGGGCAACTCAAGGGTAAACATCCGTGAATGCACTGCCTCCTCCTCCCCCATTCAGTGGTCAATCAGCTCGCTCTGGCGAGACCAAGGCTGAGTTGGGGGTTTTCGTGGAGGGCTGCGCCCGGCCCCCGTACGGGCAGCCCCCCGTGGCTGCCCCTGCTACTCCACCCGTACGGGCAGCCCCCCAGCGCAGATATGCCAGCCATGATACCACACTGCTTTCGTGCTAGCCCGCCCCAAGCCATCGGCAACGCGCCCCCGTCATACCTCATGTTCCAGAAGGGTGTACAATAAGCTCCGGGCTCCGGGAAGGATCACCCTCCGCGAGCAACTCAGTGACCGTTTGGGGAGGGGGGTAGCGTTGCCCGCTCCACCTCCCAGGTGAAACCTCTTCATATGCGCACTATCTGCCTCTACGCTGGATCACGCCACGGCGTTGACCCACGTTTCACAATGGATGCCAACGATCTTGGCGCTTTGATTGCCAGGCGTGGCTGGAGTCTCGTCTATGGTGGTGGCGGGGTTGGTCTCATGGGGGTCGCTGCCCGTGCAGCCCTCGCTATGGGTGGCCACGTGGTCGGCATCATCCCCCGCGCCCTGCTCGAACGCGAACAGGGCTTTGACGCCGTCTCTGAGCTAATTGTCACCGAGACGCTTCGTGAGCGGAAGGCGCTCATGTTCGAGCGCAGCGATGCGTTTGTTGCCCTGCCCGGTGGCTTCGGCACCCTCGAGGAGGTGGTCGAAACGATCACGCTGCGCCAACTACACTACCACGCCAAGCCGATCTTCTTTCTCAACAGCGCCGGCTTCTTCGACCCCATGCTCGCCTTCTTTGCGCATGCCGTCGACGCTGGCTTCATTCAACCCGAGCATCTCCGCCTCTTTACCGTCCACGATACGCTTCCGGCCTTACTCAGCGATCTGGAGGCTGTACCAGTGACAGCGCACAGAATCCAGCCGATCAGGTCGGAGCGCATGGAGTCGCCGTCATGACCAGGATTACCACCCCGGTGCGGGTACGCTTCGCGCCCAGCCCCACGGGCTATCTCCACATTGGCGGGGTACGCACCGCCCTCTTCAACTGGCTCTTTGCTCGCCACTACGGTGGACAGTTCATCCTGCGCCTTGAGGATACCGACGAGAAGCGTTTTGTCGAAGGTGCCGCCGCCGATATTATCGCCTCCCTGCGCTGGGTTGGCCTCGATTGGGACGAGGGGCCTGATATTGGTGGTCCCCACGCTCCTTATGTGCAGTCGCAGCGCCAAGATCTGGGGATCTATCGCCACTATAGCGACCAACTCCTTGAGGCTGGACTGGCCTACCTCTCCTTCACCAGCGAGGAGGAGCTCACCCAGCTGCGTGCCGCCTCGGAAGCGGCTGGCCATAAGTCGTTTCGCTTCCGTGGCCCCGAGCGCGACTGGCCCCTGGAGCGTCAGCGTGAGTTGGCGGCGAGTGGACGCCCCTATACGATCCGCCTCAAGACCCCCTTGGAGGGCGAGACCGGGTTTCACGATCTGGTGCGCGGCGGTGCGGCCATCGCCATGCGCCACGATCAGCTCCAGGATATCGTGCTGATCAAACAGAGCGGGATGCCCGTCTACCACTTTGCCCATCTGGTCGATGATCATCTGATGGCCATTACCCACGTGCTGCGTGCCGAGGAGTGGGTGCCCTCGACGCCCTACCACGTCCTGATCTACCAGGCTTTCGGCTGGACGCCGCCGGTCTTTGCCCATCTGCCGGTGATTCTGCGCCAGGATGGCAAAGGGAAGCTCTCGAAGCGCAAGGATGATGTTGCTACCAACCGCTTCTGGGAGCGCGGCTACCTCCCTGAGGCGATGTTCAACTACCTGGCCCTGCAGGGGTGGAGCTTTGACGATAAGACCGAGATTATGTCGCGCGACGAGCTGGTCGAGCGCTTCAGCATCGAGCGCGTTCAGGCCAGCGGTGCCCGCTGGAACCCAGAGAAGCTGCGCGATATGAATGGCATCTACATCCGCAAGCTCGCCCCCGAAGATCTCGCTGAGCGCCTGC
>CAIWUD010000651.1 GCA_903915775.1 uncultured Chloroflexota bacterium
AGGTGACGAAGGGGGCGGCTGGAGAGGTGACGATGATCGTGGCACTATCCAGGCCGCGACAGCGCTCCATCAGGCTGATCAGCTCGCGCTGTTGGGCGGCAAAGCGCTCAACAACATCGGCCGCAACGTCGGTCGAACTGGGCAGGAAGACCTTGGGGGCGGGTACAAAACCTTTTGCCCCTGGGAGTAGGCTGCGGATGAGGAGTTTGCCCAAGAGCGCCGGTAGGAGGGGGAGGCGCTCCCAGAGGGAGACGCTCTTAGTGCCGGCCAGGATGCGGTTGATAGGATCGAAGAAGCCAGCGTTCGCCGTGATCACATGCTCCATGCAGTAGCCGATGCTCCACTCTTGCGCATTTGGCCGCCAGTTGAGTTGGGTAGTGCTCAGTGCACCGAAGCGGCGCGCAAATTCCGCGCTGACGCTCATGGCTTCGTCGATCAGGGTTGGAAGGTCGGCTTGCTCAATGTCCGTAGCCATCTGTTACTCCTTCGATGTTACAGGTCTGCCGGGGTTTGCCCTAGGAGCCGATCACCAGTGGAGGGTTGCGGCAATGTTTAAGGCGATGATATGGTGCTGTTCACTGGCGCCGGCCATCGCATAGACCTGGCCGGCGTAGTATGCATGTTTTGTTCTACTCCGACGTTCCTGTTCGAGGTAGCTCTCTTCTGTTATGAGGGGTTTTGGTTGAGAAGTCATAGTTCTCTGCATTGCACAAGGCGGTAACTGTGCGAGCGTCTTGCCTGCGCTCCCAGGGCATGGGTAAACGTCCTGTGGAGAATAGTGTACTATATCTTCTTGAAGGGCTCCAGTGTTGGCGATGCTGATAGGCTATCTGGCGCTGCCAGGGCTGGTTTGGGGTTTTTTGTGGAGGGCTGTGCTCTCCACGCCTCCCGTAAGAGGGTCGCAGAGAGGGGATGTCCGATGAAGCAGATTCGCATTGGGATCGTTGGTTCAGGCTACATGGCGCGTACCTATGCCGAGGCACTAGCCAGGCATACCCAGGGGGCGGAGGCGGTGGCTGTTGCGGTGGGTCGGCGAGCAGCGCCCCTTGCCGCCGAGTATGGTTTGGCTGTTGAGCCGTCACTCGAGGCCCTCGTGGCGCGTGCTGATGTTGACGCCGTGATCCTTGCTACGCCCGAGCAGGTCCGTTTGGCGCAGGTGCGTACGGCTGCAACTGCTGGGAAGCATGTGTTGAGCGAGAAGCCATTTGCACCAAGCATTGCCCAGGCCGATGCTATGATCGCCGCATGTCGCGAGGCGGGTGTCACGCTCATGGTGAGTCAGACGTTGCGCTTTCGCGGTACGATGGCCCGTGCCAAGCAGCTTGTTGACGCCGGAGAGATTGGGCGCGTGCTCCAGATGCGCAGCTACGCGATGCACTCGCGAGAGGCCTTCCTCGACGTTGCTGCGGAGAAGCCCTGGATCGGTGACACTACGGGGGGTGGGCACTTCTTCGACCAGGCGGTTCATAACTTCGACTACATGCGTTGGCTTACGGGGAGTGAAATCACGGAGGTGTTTGCCTACCTTACGACGCAGACCGAGTTGCCTTTTCCGGCAATGAGTGCGATGGCGCAACTGCGTTTCGCGAGTGGGGTCCTGGCGCAGTTGAATATCTGCTTCGAGTTGCCGAACGTCACCTTCCCTGAGCATGGCACACGCTTCATGGTGATTGGCGATCAGGGCTTGCTGGAGATGGATCAATACTCGAATGTTCGTCTAGGAAAGCAGCAGCGTTGGGAGATCGTCTGGGAGCAGCCGCCCTTCGATTTTCGGAATGATCCTAACTCGCCGGTGCGTATGGCGGCCCATGCCGCGATGCTCCAGGAGTTCATCGATAGCCTGCGCGAGGGGCGCGCTCCGCGGGTGACCGGTGACGATGGCCGGGCGGCTGTGGAGGCGTGCGAGGCGTGTGTGCGCTCGGCGCGGACGGGTCTGCCGGTGCGTCTACCCCTTGTGGCGGTGCCAGTCGAAGCACCCTTGGCCGATCTGTAGTTAGGCGTAGGGCTGGTTCAATGTCGGCTACGTCAGCGTGATCATCTGGCCCTTACCCTAACCTGGGACCACCGAGCGCTTGCTCGGTGTGTTCGGGAGTTGGTCACGCTGCTTTGAACCATGTTGAGGCATCGGAGCCTCTATGCTAGGCCATCAATCTCATCGGCATCACCTCCTGGCCCTGCTCGTCCTCACCCTGTTTCTGCTCCTCGATGGGCTTACGGTCCATGCCCAGGCCTCACGCCACCTGGCCCTAGGCAATCCGAGTGGGGCCAGCAGCGACCCGGCCCAGCCCGCCAACTACCTTATCATCCGCGACCAGTACGCGCTGAGCTACCAGCGCGATCGCGGTATTCCCATGTGGGTGAGTTGGCATCTTGAGTCCGCAGACTTAGGGACGACCCCGCGCTACAGTGGCCCCTTTATCACCGACACGTCGCTCCCCATTGGCTGGCCGCGTGTCACCCATAACGACTACACCAATTCGGGCTACGACCGCGGCCACATGACCCCCTCGGCCGACCGCACGGCGACTGTAGCTGATAACGAGGCTACGTTCATCCTCACCAATGTGCTCCCCCAGGCGCCTACGAACAATCAGGGGCTCTGGGCGCAACTCGAAGAGCACGCCCGCGATCTCGTGCGGCAGGGCAACGAACTCTACATCATCTCAGGTGGATCTGGCGCGCTGGGAACACTGGCCGGGGGTAAACTGACCATCCCCGCGGTGGTCTGGAAGGTGATCCTCGTGCTACCGGTGGGCATGGGTGACGATGCGGCACGGGTGACGGCGACGACCCAGGTGCTCGCCGTGTGGATACCCAACGATGGGAGCGTTGCGGGCAATTCATGGCAGGAGTACACGACTACGGCTCGTTGTATTGAGCAGCGTACGGGCCTAGATCTCTTCGCCCCCGTGGGGGATGTGGCCGAGGCCACTATCGAAGGCGAGGGGTGCCCTACAGCGCAGCCCGCCTATGCGATCTTCCTGCCGATCGTTGTGCGCGTTGCGCCGCTGACCCCTGGTTACGTCGGCAGCCGTGATCCTGCTCTAGCCGGTGTAACGATCTCCCAAAGAGATCGGGCAGGCGCTCCGTGATCTCAGGTTGGCGTTACCAGCGTGCGGGAGGTGTAGAGGGCGAAGCCCACCGACTGGGACAGTAGGCTGGGATATCCTGAGCTCCCGCTCCCAATGAGGCTCACTCCATGCAGCACGAACAGATCTGGACTCCACCCTGCCCGTGTGTAACTCTCGAACCCGCCTTTGTTCGCACCATCGGCATCGACTACTCTGGCGCGCAGACCCCCACCGCCAGCCTGAAGGGGCTGCGCGTCTACCTGGCCGCGGGCCGTGCGGAGCCAGTCGAACTCCTCCCGCCGCCCAGCCAGCGCAGATACTGGACGCGCAAAGGGATCGCGGCATGGCTGGTGGAGCAGCTCGCGGAGGGTGTGCCGACACTGGTCGGCATCGACCATGGCTTCTCTTTCCCGCTACGCTACTTCGAGGTACACGGGCTGCCACTCGATTGGCCACACTTTCTCGACGATTTCCAGCGCCACTGGCCGACCGACGGCGATCACACCTATGTCGACTTCGTGCGGGATGGCACTGTTGGCAACGGTGGTGCGCGCATGGGCAACGCCCGTTGGCGGCGACTCACCGAAGCACGGGCGGGCAGGGCAAAGTCGGTGTTCCATTTCGACGTGCAGGGCTCGGTGGCCAAGTCTACCCATGCCGGCCTCCCCTGGTTGCGCTCCATCCGTCAGCAGCTCGGGTCGCACGTGCACTTCTGGCCCTTCGACGGCTGGGCTATTCCCCCTGGGCGTTCAGCCATCGCCGAGGTCTACCCGGCGTTGTGGAGCCGTGGCTTCGCCTGTGCTGATCGTACGCAGGATCAGCACGACGCCTTCAGCATCGCTGCTTGGCTCTCCCAGGCTGATTGCGACGGTCGTTTGCCAGCCTACCTGCATCCCAACCTCTCACCCGCCGAGCGGGCGGTCGCCCAGGTGGAGGGTTGGATCTTGGGGGTTGAGGCCAAATAGGGATGCAATAAGCACAGAGTATCACATAGGCAACGACCAATCCTCAGTGGATAAACCAGACACCAGACTGAAGTCGCGCTGGTTTCGTGTCGCTAGGGTTGCCTGCCACACGAGGCAGATTGTGGCAATGCGTAGATCCTGGGTGCCGATGCGGAGTCCTTACGACCGCCAGACGGCCTTGAAGCTGCTCGTCCACAGTGATAATCGTTACAGCCCGCCGTGCGATTGGTACCGATGCCAGGCGGGCAAGTACGAACGGATGGCCGCGCTGCAGTAGCGACAGGTGGTCAGTATCCAG
>CAIWUD010000652.1 GCA_903915775.1 uncultured Chloroflexota bacterium
ACCGCCGTTCGCAAGCTGCCTTTTGTGGTGTCGTGTGTGGTCATGCATCCCCGGCTGACGACAACGCTGCGTGCAATATCCGTGATCGGGCCGATGTCAGACGGCCTATGGTGTCCAACCTTCGGGTTGAGGCGCAAGCCCGCGAGCTTTAGCCGTGGGTGTCTGACCAGGTGGGTGTTCCCGTAGATGGTCATGCCGCGAAGTGCTTTCCCATAGACTGCATCGCTATCCAGGAGGGTACCCGCAGGGGTGACGATGCGGGGTGCTGCAACGGTTGGTGGCTCGGGCGTGATCACCTGCGCGATGACAGATTCTTGCACCGCGACAGCAATCAGGCGCACGGTGCGCAGCAGCGTCGACACAGTGGGCAGGCGGATCAGCCGAGGGATGGCTGCGCGCAAGGGTCTAGCGTGGAGTTGCACCCACTGTGCAATAGCATGGGCGGAGTGTCACATAGTCTTACTACCGCAGCTAGTTGTGCAGTTACCGTCGTACCGAAAAGGGAGAGTCACCACGATCACCGTGCAGCAGCTTGTCGCCGCGATCCGCGCATCGGGACGCTACGACAACTGGATCGGTGCATCCGAGGCGAAGTACGGGCTGAGCAGAAAATAGAACACATACTAGGTTGATTTCCTTTCTTTGAGCACGTAAAATACATTTGTGTGAGAATTTCACGCGAGGTAACATTTCGTACGTGGGGACTGGGATGCTTATTGAATTCAGTTTCGGCAACTATCGCTCCTTCAAGGAGCGAGTCACACTCAGTATGGAAGCGGCAGACATTGCTTCACAGCCGCCGTCGCTCGATGAGCAGAATGTCTTTACGGTTACCGACGATCTGCACCTGCTCACGAGCGCGGCGATCTATGGAGCCAACGCTAGTGGGAAGAGCAACCTTATTCGAGCGCTGAATGTGATGCGGCAACTGGTGCTTACATCATCACGTGAAACACAACTCGGCGAACGCTTGCCGGTCGAGGCGTACCTGTTGAGCACTGCGACGAATGATCAAGTATCTGAATTTGAGGTCGTCTTTCTTATTCATGGTACACAGTACCGGTATGGCTTTGCCGTTACTACCGAGCGAGTAATCAGTGAATGGCTCTATCGCCTCGGTTCGTTGCGTGAGGTTACGCTATTCTCCCGTCGTCACGACAATATCAAGGTAAATACACGCACGTTCCGTGAGGGGCGCAAACTCGAGGATCGTACCCGTCCGAATGCGCTATTTCTCTCGGTTGTGACCCAGTTTAATGGTTCTACTGCTGGTACAATCTTTCATTGGTTTGGTCGTCTCGGCATCAATACCGGTATCAATGACGAAGCAGATATGCTTCAAGCACTCCATCATTTCGAACATTCACCATATGGAAAGTTGATGGAAAAGCTTATTCGTCGTTTGGATGTAGGTATTGAAGGTCTGCAATTAGAGCGCACTCCTGCCGTTGTTCCGTCCTCTGCTCTGTCCTCGATACCAAGAGCGTTTGCCGAACAAATGCGGGTGGTTGTTGATGAACTTATCAAAGGTGGTCATGAACCAGAAACAATCACGATGAAGACGCTCCACCAGCGCTTTGACCGTGAGGGCTACCCCGTAGGTGTAGTTACGTTTGACCTATTAGAACACGAATCTGCCGGCACGAGGCGGCTATTTGCGTTAGCATATCCCCTCATGCGATCGCTTCAGGAGGGTTTGGTTCTGTTTGTCGATGAAATTGATGCTCGTATTCATCCCAATCTGGTGATTGAATTGATTCGGCTCTTCCATGATCCAGCAACAAACCCGCATCATGCGCAGTTGATCTTTACTACCCACAACACTAATTTGCTCAACGCGAGACTCTTCCGGCGCGACCAGGTCTGGTTTGTGGAAAAGTCACGCCAGGGAGCCTCTGATTTGTATTCCCTAGTTGAGTATCGCTTAGAGGACAACAAGCTCGTGCGTAATGACGCCTCGTTCGAGAAGGACTATATTGCCGGGCGTTATGGTGCGGTGCCTTTCATTAGTAATCTTGGCGCATTTCTCGGAGTTGAACATGGACAAACGCCCGAGGGTTGAGCGTAATCGGGGCCGCAGTGGTCGCCGTGTCGCTACCCGCGAGGTGCGCCAGCGATTCCTGATTGTCTGTGAGGGCGAGCAGACCGAACCAAATTATTTCCGGGCCTTTCAGGTACCGGGCTTGGTGGTAAGAATCAAGGATGTCAATCAGCGTGGACGTGCGCTGATTGAGAAAGCCAAGCAGTTACGCGAGGCCGAAGATTACGACCAGGTCTGGTGTGTCTTTGACCGTGATGACCTGCTGCCAGGACAGATGAATGAGGCTCATCAGCGTGCTAGACAGTTCAGCATCGGAGTGGCCTTCTCGAACCAGGCGTTTGAGCTATGGTATCTGCTGCACTATGATTTCCACAATGTGGCAATTACCCGTGACGATTACCGCACATACCTAGAGCGCAGGCTCGGCCGCGTTTATGCGAAGAACAGCCATGACATGTACGAACTGCTGCGTCACCGGCAGCCTATTGCTATTGCGAACGCACGACGACTATTGGAGTTGTACGACCCAAGCAGGCCAGATCAGGACGATCCTTCGACAACAGTTCATCGTCTGGTTGAGGAGCTGAATAAACACCGGCGTCAATAGCCGGGCCATTCAATCCCCAGCTCAAGCGCCATTGTTTTTGACACACCACATTCAGCGTACCAAAACCGTGCGTATCCATCCATACCTGCCCTGCCCCGTATGTGGGCTGATGATGGGCCGTAATCACCAGGCGGTGCTCAACATGCGGCAACGGGGACTCCAAGCCCCTCGGTCGTAGCAGTACGCGTGCGGGACGGCACACTCAGAAGCCCAGGTGCTTGAGCCCTAGGAGCCGTTCACAGCCAGCAGAGGAGAGCTTGCTGCAGGAAGAGCTCACTGATCTGGTGCCAAGGGAACCGGAGGACGTGATGACACAGATCGTCGATACGTTTGAACGTCTGGGGGCAGTGAAGATCATCACTGCGGCCCTCGACAAGCGGTTTGGGCCATTGGATGCGACGATCAAGGCTCAGATTGCGCTGTATCTATTCGAGCTGTTGGAGGTGCTGAACCTGGCGCAGTTTGACTTCGCGAGTTTGGATGACCTCAAGACATGGTTGGCCGCCAATCCGGTGCCACCCTGGGTTGATCCGCTCGGCGAATGGGACGAAGATGAGAAGATCGCGTAGGATCTAGGCTTGTTCACCCCTTCGGACGGGGGAAGCCCAGCAGGTTGAGCTCCGGGAGGAACGTCCTCG